>WJMB01000272.1 GCA_014728185.1 Candidatus Coatesiibacteriota bacterium | reverse complement strand
TCTTGCAGCAGGGCGGGGCGACCTCGGGAGCAACCCAGCGGCGTCTTCCGCAAGAAACGTGCCAACGCCGGGCGCGGGCTGGACGGTCTTCGCGGGTTAGGGTTCGGCGAAGGCGCGCGGGTTAGAGCTCGCCGTCGAGGAAGAGCACCTTCTCGCGCTCGTAGAAGACCGCCCCGGCGGCGCCTTTCTTGTGCCGGACGTAGCGCCGCTCGGTGTAGGCGATCGGCACGTGGGTCGAGGTGCGCATCTTCGAGAAGCGCAGGGCGGTGCGGGCGGCCCGCTCGATGATCTTTCCGGGCACGACGGCGTCGCGCTCGGGTCGCTTGACGATCACGTGGGCGCCGGGTCCTTGCTGGACATGGAACCAGAGGTCGTAGGGGCGGGCGATCTGGAAGGTTACGTAGTCGTTGCTGTGACCGTCGCGGCCCCAGTAGAGCTCGAAACCGTCGTCGAGGCGCTGGTGACCGACCTTGGCGGGCAGCTTGCGACCCCCGGCCCCTCGGGGCCGCTCGCTCCGGCGATAAAGGTCGTAGAGGGCGGCCAGTTCAGCAAAGGGGGTGTCGGGGTCCTCGATGCGCCGGAGCTCGGCTAGTTCATCTTCCAGGCTCCGGGCCAGCTCCCCGAGGCCGTCGGCGTGTTCCCGGGCTCGGCGGTAACGCCGGGCTTGCTCGAAGAGCCCCTGGGCGTTCTCGAGCCAGCTCTTTGTCGGCTCTAGCTCGATGGTCGAGCCGTCGGGGAGCTCGAACTCGTCCGCTGCGCGGCCCTTGACGTTGGGCCGGGCCAGCAGGAGCTGACCGGCGAGCTGGATCCGATCGGCGTCCTGGTGTTTCTCGAGGGCGGCCTCCCGATCCCGCCGGGCCTTCTCCAGACGTCCGGCGACGCGTTCGAGTTCGCCCTTCAGGCGCTCGACGAGGCGGCGACGGTATTGGACGCGCTCCAGGCGGCCCACCAGGTCCGCCTCGATTTCTGGTTGCGTCGGGACGGATTCCAGCCCGGAGAAGCGGACGGCCGAGAGCAACCCAGGGGCGCTGTAAAATCTCACCTCGCCGACTTCTTCGATCAGTCGTCGTCCGTGTTTGATCAGCCGCTGCGCCTGGGATTCGTCCAACTCGTCAAAGGTGGTTTCGGCGGGCACCTCGGCGCGGGAAAACAGCTCCTCGGCGGCGGGAGCGGAGAAACCGTCGACGCCGAAGACCAGCTCGCCGGCCAGACTGCGCGATCGACGCGGCTTGATCCTCCCGGATCGGCGGGCCTCGAGGTAGGCGGCCACATCGTCGCAACCACCGGCGGGAATGCGCGGCGGCTCGTCGTAACGCGCCCCGGGGCGCCAGGCGCAGAATACCAACCCGTCGCGAACCAGCACCAGGTTGGCCCGACGGCCGATCAGCATGAAGAGGGCCTGGTAGATATAGGGGTCGCCCAGGTCATCGGTGGTTTCGAGCTCGAGGATCAGGATGCGGTCGCGACCGGCCTGTTGGACCGCGGTGATCCGCGACCCGGCCAGCACACCACGCAGGAAGCGCTGGTCGCCCTGGCGGACCCGGCTCTGTGGCTTGCTGCGGCGCAACCGCTGTCCGGGCCAGAGGAAGAGACCGGCGCGGCGGCCGGGCAGGGCGAAGACCAGCTCGCGTAGACCGCCCTCGCCGGCCAGGGTCAGGGAGAGCACCCGGTCGTCGCGCAGCTCTTTCTCCAGCCGTCGATTCAGCCTCGGGTCCAGGGCGTCCAGATGGACGACGTCGACCACCCGGGCTCCCTCGAGGAAGGGTCGCCAGGACGCCAGATAGCTGCCCAGGGTCAAGCCGTCGTACATATCCAAATCCTCGGAAAGGTGCGGTCAGAGCCAACATGCAACAGGGATGATAACACAGGCCCGAACAATCGACCCACGCTGATCAACCACCTGCAGAAGAAAACGTCTTTGCGTAACTGGAAAAAATCGGCTATGGTTGGTTTGTACAATCCAGCAATCACCACTCGATTGTCGATAGGTATCAAACTCGATCCCGGACCAGCGAAAGGCAACTCGGGACATATTCGCAATTGGAAGAAAGCGGTTGATACGAGACTATGAGAACGTCGTATCGACTTGATACCACACCGCGCCGTTACTTAACAAGTTATTACCACATGACAATAGGCCATTAATTTTAATCAAGCGCCATCTAGCTTATAGTATCAGGCAAACACACAAGCAGCCCAGACCGCCTATACGTACATCCAGAGTATCTGGATACTACAGGCACCACATCAGGCAACTTTGTCGATATTTATACTAACATATAGCCTAACTGCAATACCTAATCATTATCCGCTAATACTTCGTCCTTTGCTCCTAAGTTATCCTTATTAAATTAATAGTTCAAGCCGATACACAGTTATTCGACCGCTTCGTCAGCGATGAATAAGCGCTGGATTATCCTGCAAACCACCTCGAGAAACCATGGAAAATCAAACGAAAGCCACCCCAGGTAGTTACTTGCGAGACGTCCTCAAGCTCACCCTGCTGGGCTTGCTGGTAGCCTATCTCTACACCGGTTTCTACTACGTCGCCCATTTGTTTGGAGAAGGCATAACCATTAATCCAGCCACCCTGGGCAACACCTTGCACGCCTATCTTCTCTACGTCGTCGGGGCGGCATCCATCGGACCCTTCATCGGTTTCCTCGCTTCCCTCGCGGCGGCGTTGATAGTCGAAGCCCTGCTGCGTTGGGTTTTCAAAGTGGAAACCGAGCGTCGACGGCGCATCGGTCGCCTGGTGATCCTTATCCTGACCGGATTGGTGCTGACCCTGCCCAGCAGCTTTGCTCACTTCGGCGACTTTCGTGTAATCCTGGGCTACCTGGGCGCGGTGATCATCACCGTCGGGGTTTGGATTCTGCTGCGTCGCGCACCCAGGCTGGTCGAGACGGCCCGCAAGATCGCCGGCTACGTCTTCGCCGCCGCCCTGCTGGGTTACATCCTCTGCTACAGCTTCTTCCTTGGTGGATTCGAATATGACTATCCCCAACAGCCCCCAGGTCCCAATGTCCTGGCTATCCTATCCGACGCCCACCGGGCGGACATGAGCTCCACCTTCGGCGGCCCGGTGGAGACCCCCCACCTGGAACGCCTGGCCCGGATGGGCGTGCGTTTCGAGAACTGCTACTCGAGCTGCAACTGGACCCTGCCCTCGATCAGCTCGATTTTCACCGGCCTGGAGCCCGCCGTCCACGGCACCGGCCACGCCAACGCTCTGCCGCCGCTGCCCACCATCCAGAGCCGCCTGCGGAAGGCCGGATACTCCACCTGGGCCTTGTTCTGCAACATGGTCGTCAACAGCGCCACCGGCCATTATCGCGGCTTCGACGTTCACCTACGACTACCCGGCCTGCGGAACCCTGGGCAGCATCTACGGCACTGTGAGCCCGCTGTACTTTAATCTGGGCAAAACACTCACCGACGCATTGACCGAGCTAGATCTCAACCACCTCAAAGCGGTGCCCAACGAGCTGGCCGTCGAGCTGGTGGACAACCTTCCAGAAGCAGGGGGAGTCTACGCCTATATCCACCTCTTCGATCCCCACGATCCCTACCATCCCCCCGTCGAACACCTTCCGGACACCGATTATCGCGGATACCTGAAATCGGGAACGGGTTTCGACTATATGATCGAAGCCCAGAGCCGGGAGGCAGGGGATATCCCGGAAGAGGAGAAGGAGCAGATCCGCGGCCTCTATCAGGGCGAGATCGCCTACGAGGACGCCGTACTTGGGCGCATCCTCGACGCCCTCGCAGAGAATGGTCAGCTCGAAGAGACGGTCATCTTCTTCGTCGGCGATCACGGCGAGGAGCTCTGGGAGCATGGTCATCTGGGCCACGGCAACTGGTCCTACAATGAATCCATCCACGTCCCCCTGGTGGCCTACTGGCCCGGCCTGCTCGAAGGCGGCCGGACGCGCAGCGATCTGGTCAGCATCGCCGACATCAACCCGACGATCCTAAACGGCCTGGGGCTCGAGTACCCACCGGAGGCCGTCATCTCCCGGCCCCTTCACTTACCGGCCGACCCGGAGCGTATCGTCTTCAGCGAACGCATCGATACCACGGATAATGAAACCACCAAGGCCCAGGCGACGGTAATCACTCCCCGGGCGACGCTGACCTACTACGAAAACCTGGACACCTACGAACTCTATCTGGCCGAGGATTACGCACAGCGCAACGAGGTCTCGGCCGAGTACCCGGAGCTCTTCGCCGAGCTCAAGGCGCTGCTGGAGGACTACCACAGCGACAACGCCGAGCGCCGGGAGCGCTTCAACCCCTACTCGGGCGAGATGAGCCCCGCCGAGCTCCAGCAGCAACTAGAACAGCTCCGCGCCATCGGCTACATACAATAGGAACAAGATGAAACGGGTCGCCTACCTCCAGTTCAGTCCCCGCCTGGGCGAAGCCGAAGCCAACCGCAAGCGTCTGGCCGAACTCCTCGCCGGTCGTCACGCCGACGTCATCGTCCTGCCCGAGTTGGCCGTCAGCGGCTACGCCCTGACGCCGGACCTCCTCGCCCGGACCGCCGAGCCGGCCGAGGGGCCGACCGCGGAGATGCTGACCGCGCTGGCTCGCTCCACAGGCGCCCACTACGTTTGCGGCATCGCCGAGCGCGCTGACGGCGCTCACTACAACAGCGCCGTGCTGGTCGGCCCCCGCGGTCTGGTAAGCGTCTACCGCAAGCTACACCTCTTCGGCTTCGAGTTCGAGCTCTTCGCTCCCGGAGCGCAGGCGCCCCGTGTGGTCGAGGCCGCCGGGATGCGCCTGGGCCTGATGATCTGCTTCGACTGGATCTTCCCCGAGACCATGCGCTGCCTGGCCCTGGCCGGTGCCCAGCTCGTCTGTCATCCGGCCAACCTGGTGCTGCCCCACTGCCCCGAGGCAATGATCACCCGCTGTCTGGAGAACCGGGTCTTCGCCGTCACCGCCAACCGCATCGGCGACGAGAGCCGCGACGGCACCGAGCTCTACTTCATCGGCTCCAGCCAGTTGGTCACTCCCGCGGGCGAGGTCCGCGGGCGGGCCGACGTCGACGAGGAAACCTTCCACCTCGCCGAGATCAACCCCGACGAAGCCGACGATAAGACCCTTTCCAGCGGGAACGACCTCTTCGCCGAACGCCGACCGGAGCTGTACGGGCGATTGCTTGATTAACAAACAGCACGCTTAATTGCAATGCAAAAAGCCCCATACGGGGCTTTTTGTTTGGGTTCAGCGTAATAAAGTTAAGGATCATCGCAGAATAACTGAACATGTATCCCAATTATAACAAGAGTTGCTCAAGAGCAGGTGGAGTGCAAACCTGCATTGCAAATGCAGCAACCGAGTAGGATGTTATAACTCTAAACCAAGCAATAGACTGCTGACTGCTTCCCACAAACAATGCTTCCTCACAGCCAACAGGAGGCCCGGCGGGACCGACAGTATTCCGGCTTTACACAGCATTATAGATCTGGCTGGGTTTCTCGCTACAAATCCATTCTATGCAGAAGGCCGGCTTTTAGAACTATAAAGTGTGTAGTGGCTTATATCCGTGCAGGTTGTTCCTGTTTGTGCGTTGCTTGTTGGCGGGAAAACCAGACTTGCTCTATGGGGGTGCTTCCAAAATTATCTCTGCTTCGGGAAGTCGCGACTCCTGATTTGCATCCCGGCATCCCAGGTAGTATGAGACTAAACGTTTTTCAATTGCGACTTAAGCAGATATTAAAACGTTTGTATATCGAGCTGTAGCACTAAGTGAGGTGATTGGCGGGCGAAGGTCGGCCTTTCTCCTTCGGAAAGCAGCGACAGCTTCAATGGCAACTAGATACCCGACCGCATACTATTGAGACTGTCGGTAAAACAGCCCCGTCAACCTTGCCGCCACCGTCCGAAGAGAATGCTCCTTCGCTGTGATCGTCCGCGACGACAAACCCGTACCCAACATAGAAGGCACAGTCAAACGAATCGGCTCTGCTGCAAGGACGTTCAGCCTGTCAGCCCCTCCACGGCCAGCCAGATGTTGCGCGCGCTGAGCAGGATGATGACCACCCCCACGATGTAGAGCAAACCGCGCTGGGGCGCCCGGCTGACCAGCCAGGCAGCCGCCGGGGCGGCCAGCAAGCCGCCGGCCAGCAGGCCCAGGATCACCAGGCCGTGGTCGGCGATTACCGTGGTGGTGAACAGGAAGGTGACGGCCTGGGCCAGCGTGACGAAAAACTCGGCACTATTGACCGTTCCCACAGCGTAACGGCCGGCGTGACCGTTGGCGATCAGGGAAGTGGTGACCACGGGTCCCCAGCCACCCCCGCCCACGGCGTCGCAGAAGCCGCCCACGGCACCCAGGATTGATAGAAACCGCTTGTCGGAGCGCCGCTTCTGATGGGCGCAATCACCACTCTCTTCAATTTTCTTCAGGCGCGCGGCCCGAACGATGATCCGCAACCCCATAAACAATAGGGATTATCACCTGAAACTGAACCTACGTCGAAACCTAGAAACAGCGGTATTTAGAACGGATATGCCGACAACTACCACCCGAAGGCCTTCAGCTCGACGGGCCAAAGAGGTTTTCATATCAGCTAAACCAGCTGTTTGGAAAGATTTAGCATCCATAATACTGGTAAGCCCGGGATGCAAACAAGGAGTCGGGACATCCATTCTCTCAGCATCCTCTTGGCATCCTCTTGGCATCCTCTTGGCAGCGCCCGCTTCGGGCAAGCCTGGTTTTTGCCACCAGGCAACACACGGGCAGTGACAGCTCGCTCAGCTATAAAGTACATGATAACAAGCCATTAGCGATATATGCCTGTTCAGGAACGTGTGATAATCCCAAACAACAAATAGAGGGCGATAATGGGCTTGAGATAATCGGAGGGGAAACTGGTGAGCAGATAGGCACCCGACACTCCTCCGGCAGTACCGGCTATAACGAGGGGCCAAAGGATACTCGAATCGATGTTCTTGAACCAGAGGTGGGACAGCCCGCTGACGGCGGTCGTACCCACCTCGGCCACGTGAACCGCCGCCGAGGCGGTTGCCGGCGGGAGCCCCAGGGAAAGCAGGAAAGTGTTGGAGCTGACACCGTAGGCCATCCCCAGACAGCCGTCAACGAGCTGGGCGGCGAAACCAACCAGCAAATAGGGCCAGATTTCAGCGAGCACTTGCGCCTCCTGGCTATTCTCTACAAAGCGCACTGTATTACTAGAGTATTACGCTGTCAACAAGAATCCACCAGAAATAATCGCTATTATTTTCAATTACTAATATATTATAGGGCGATGATAAATTCTTATCGGAGTACCAGGGAGATAGATCAGGATAATGATAAATGCCCCACATCAGGCGAGGCATTGAGACATTATCACCCATCTACACGCTATGCATGGGTTAATTTTTCACATTTCGATGCGTTACTATGGCACATCCGACCTCTCGCGCCTAACGGGAATCCTGCATGGAGCGGGAGTCCCCCTCACCTATCCGGCAATCAAAACCTCGATCGAGGTCCAGAGGGTGTAGAGGCTGAGCAGGATGATCACCGCGCCGACCAGGAACATCATCGGCCGGGGCTTGCTTTTCTTGACCAGCCAGGCGGCCAGGGGGGCGGCCGCCACACCGCCGATGAGCAGGCCCAGGATGACCTCCCAGTAATCGATGCCGATCAGGACGGCGAAGCCCGCCGTCTGGGCCAGAGCCACAAAGCATTCGGCGGTGTTGACCGAGCCGATGACCTTGCGTGGCTCGTGGCCGTCGGCGATCAGCGTGGTGGTCAGGATCGGCCCCCAGCCACCCCCGCCCACGGCGTCGAGGAAGCCGCCGGCCGCCGCCAGCAGCGGCAGCCCGGGGCGCTTGACCCGCTTGGCGTCGTCCTCCTGATGACCCCGGTAAGCGTGGGCCTTGAC
>WJMB01000034.1 GCA_014728185.1 Candidatus Coatesiibacteriota bacterium | reverse complement strand
TCGCCCAGCCGCTCGCGGATCACCTCGACGGCGTCGACGTAGCCGTCGTCGCCCAGCTCGAACCTAACCGAAAGCTCGCCGCGGGCCGCGCCGCCGGAATCCAGGTGGCGCTGGTAGATCAGGCGCAGTCGCTCGGCGAGTTGGCGCAGCTTGGCGCTGATGCGGTTGGGCTTCCAGGAGCTGGACTCGGCGCCCTCGCCGGCGACCTCGAGGAGCTCGGCGGCCTCGACCCTGCCCTGGTAGATCTCCACGGCCTCGGCGGCGACGACCGCCGGCATCAGCGAGACGAGCAGTGCGATGGATGCGGCTTTGAACGAATGCTTCATGACTCACCCTTTGGTTGACGCCCCGACTGCGAGGCGGGCGTCCGATTTGAGTGAGTATAGCTCAACGACGGCCCGCTTTTCCAGCGTGACGAGCCTGCCGAAATGGCACTGTCGCGGGATTATGACGCGGCTAAGCGAAGCCAAGCTCGCCATCGGCGGCGTCGACGCGCACCGTGTCGCCGGGTTCGTAATCGCCGTCCAGGATCATTCCGGACAGCCGGGTGGTCAGCAGTCGGTTTACAGTGCGCCGCAGGGGCCGGGCGCCGAAGCGGGGATCGTAGCCGCGCTCCAGGATCAGCTCCCGGGCGGCCGGGGTGACCTCCAGGCTCAATCCCTGGTCGTCGAGCAGGTCGGCGACCTCCTCGAGGAGCAGTTCGACGATGCTGCCCAGTTCGTCCCGGGTCAGGGCGTGGAAGACGATGATCTCGTCGATGCGGTTGAGGAACTCGGGGCGGAAGTGGCGATGCAGATCATCGAGGGCGGCCCGGCGCATCTTTTCATATACCGCGTCCGCCTCTCTCTTATCCGCCGAGCTCCCCAGCTCCCCGGAGAGCTCCAGAATCTCCGTGGCGGCCACGTTGGAGGTCATGATCAGGATGCTGTGGCGGAAGTCCACCGTGCGCCCGTGGGAGTCGGTCAGTCGACCGTCGTCGAGGACCTGGAGCAGGGCGTTGAAGACATCGGGGTGGGCTTTCTCGATCTCGTCGAGCAGGATCACCGAGTAGGGCTTGCGCCGCACGGCCTCGGTGAGCTGGCCGCCCTCCTCGTAGCCCACGTAGCCCGGTGGAGCGCCGATGAGCCGGGTGACCGCGAACTTCTCCATGTACTCGCTCATGTCGATGCGGGTCACCGCGCCCTCGTCGCCGTAGAGGAACTCGGCCAGGGCCTTGGCCAGCTCGGTCTTCCCCACGCCGGTGGGGCCGAGGAAGAGGAAGCTGCCCTGGGGGCGGTGGGGATCGGCCAGGCCGGCGCGGTGTTGGCGCACGATGCGGCTGACCGCCGCAACGGCCTCGCCCTGGCCGACGACGCGACGGTGCAGGTGCTCCTCCATCTCGCGCAGGCGGCGTTTCTCGTCGGCGGAGAGCTGGCTGACCGGGATGCCCGTCCAGCGGGAGATCACCCGGGCGACCTCCTCTGCGCCGACCAGGCAGCGACCGGCGGCCTCGGCCCGGGCGCCCTCCCACTGCTCCTCGGCCTGGCGCAGGCGGTCCTCCAGCTCGAGGACCTTGGCGTGAGCCCGCGAGGCGGCCTCGTAGTCGTGCCGGGCCGAGTGTTCGCGCTCCTGTTCCCGGTACTCGTCGACCTCGCGGCGCAGGGCGGCCAGGTCCGGCGGTACGATCAGGTTGTCCAGACGCACCCGGGCCGCCGCCTCGTCCAGGCAGTCGATGGCCTTGTCGGGCAGGAAGCGGTCGCTGACGTAACGTGCCGCCAGCCGGGCCGCCGCCTCGACGGCTTCGCCAGAGATCGTCACCTGGTGGTGCTCCTCGTAACGCTCGCGCAGGCCCTCGAGAATCTCGACGGTCTGCTCCACCGTGGGCTCCTCGACCAGTACGGGCTGGAAACGGCGCTCCAGCGCGGCGTCCTTCTCGATGTGCTTGCGATACTCGGCCAGGGTCGTGGCGCCCACGGCCTGGAGCTCGCCCCGGGCCAGGGCGGGCTTGAGGATGTTGGCCGCGTCGATGGCGCCCTCGGCGGCTCCCGCGCCGACTATCGTGTGCAGCTCGTCGAGGAAGAGGATGTAGGGGCCGCCCTCGACCTCCTTGAGCAGCTTCTTCAGCCGCTCCTCGAACTCGCCCCGGTACTTGCTGCCCGCCACCACCGAGGCCAGGTCGAGCAGGATGACCTTCTTGTCCAGCAACGGCTCGGGCACCTTGCGCTCGACGACGGCCTGGGCCAGACCCTCGACAATGGCCGTCTTGCCCACGCCGGGCTCGCCTATGAGCACCGGATTGTTCTTGGTGCGTCGGCTGAGCACCTGGATCACCCGGTCGATCTCCTTCTCCCGGCCGATGACCGGGTCCAGTTCACCCCGGCGGGCCAGCTCGGTCAGGTCGCGGCCGAAAACGGCCAGCGAGGAATCCTCGCCCGACGCCTCACCATCAGCCCCCAGCTCGGACAGCAGCTCGTCGACGGGAACGTGTAGCGCCGCCAGCACCTTGCGCGCCCCGGAGTCGGGATCGACAAGCACCGCCGCCAGCAGGTGCGCCGGTCCGGCCTTCTTCTCGCTCCCCGCCGTGCTCTCGGCGGCGCGACGGATCGCCCCCTCCAACCGGGGAGTCATCGACAGCGCAGCGCTCCGACGCGAGCGGGTCAGCAGGCGGCGTAGTTCCTCAATTATCGCATCGAAGCCGGCCCCGCGTTCGGCCAGGGCCTGGGCCGCGTCGGTTCCCACCAGGCGCGCAACTCCGGCCAGCAAATGCTCCGTACCGATGTAATCGAAGCCAAGATTGCGGGCCACATCCTGGGCCGAGCGGACGGCCTCGACGGCGTTCTCGTCCAGATAGCGTTCCATCTCTCCTCACGTGTTGCTTGCCATGCGCCGCGGAAGCGGGGCTCCGGAGAGACACTGCCAAAGCGGCGCGGTTTATCCAAGGAATACGTTCACACTCATATTGTGCAATAAGCGTGCCAGGCCGCCGGGCGCGCCGACCTTCGCCCTCCGCCGCCCCATACCGAGCGCCGTTTCGACCGCAACGGCGGGGCTTTGGCACGTTTCTTGCGCAATGGGGCCGCCCTTCGTCCGGCGGGGTCGTCTTCCGCAAGAAACGTGCCAAAGCCCCGCCGGGGCATGGGTGACATCTACGTGGGGGCGAAGGTCGGCGCGCCATGCCGTACCTTGGCAAAGGGCGGGTTCGGCGGGTATGTTGGTCGTGGGGCTCGGGTTTCTGGTATACTAGATATATCTACAGTCCACGTTAAGCCACTCCATTCCGACGGTTGGTTGACATATGCACCTGGCGGCACTGCTTGAGCGCTTCGCCGAGGCGGCCGAGGTCCAATTGATCGTGCTGACTCGGGCCGGTATCGAGCGTATCGGACCCGACGGCCGGCTCTGTCCCCATTTCGACTCCTCCCCCGACGGCCCCTGCATGGAGGCGCTGACCTCGGTCAAGAACGAGGTCACCGAGTGCGGTGATAGGCATTACATCACCATCCGCCCGCCTTTGAAGGGCATCATCCAGGTCACCCTCTGCCGGCCGAGCGGTGAGCCCGCTCTGTTGCAGGCCACCGCCCAATTGCTCGACCTCCAGCTCCAGCCTTATGACGAACTGGGTTTGGCGTTACCCCGGCGCAACCCGCTGACGGCCAACCTGCGGACATTCTTCGACGGCCTGGTGTTGCTGCGCGATCTTGAGGAGCGTCTGGGCGAAGAGCTGATGCCCGACGTCTTCTTCGATCAACTGGTCGACTACGTCAAACACCTGACCAACGCCCGAGCCGTGGTCGCCCTCTGGACGATGTTCGACGGTTTGATCCATCTCAGTGAGCAGGGACTGGAGCGGGACAGCGAGTTCGATCTCGGCGCGGCCTACCGCGGTCTGGCCAAGCTGCCGACGCTGCACACGCCGGTCAAGGCGATGGCCAACAAGCACCTGCTGCGTTTCGACACCTCTTTCAACCTTCGCCCGCAGTCGGGTGCGGGGATACGGTTGCACGAGCGGGTCTTTCTGTTCTGCGTCTGGGACGATCCAAACGCCGCCGAGGAGCACCGGCATCGCCTGGAGGCGCTGCAGCAGCGTCTGGAGGTTTTCACCCGACGTGTTTACGATTACGCGGGTATGCAGTGGTCCTGCTTCCTTTCCGTGCTCTCGATTATCAACGCCCTGGAGGCCCGCGACAC
>WJMB01000271.1 GCA_014728185.1 Candidatus Coatesiibacteriota bacterium | reverse complement strand
GTTTTGGTCCAGCCCCGCGCGGAACTCCGCAAGAAATGTGCCAAAGCCGGCCCCGCCCGAGGGTTTCCTCGATAGGTCCTTCGCCGGGCCGCGCCGGCGGTTGGTTCTGCTTCATAGCTACCCCGGCACCGAACATCCAACGATACCGGAGTGTGATGAAAACCTCTTTGAGCCGGTTGGCGCTGCTTCTGCTGACCGCCCTCTTGGTCGGTTCCGCCGTGACTTGGGCCGAGGAGACGCCGGTCGAGAAGCCCCCGGTTTTTCTGAGTGGCGCCGAAGGCGGTCAGCTCGAAACCCTGGCCGCGGAGTGGCCCCGGCTGGAGCCCCTGCCCGAGGGCTATCATCAGGCTGATCCCTACCCCCGGCTGCGTGAGCTGCTGGAGGGCGAGGGCGCCCTGCTGCTGGTCGAGCTGCGCGACTCCCCCACCGGCCTGGCCGTCACCGCCCGCCTGATCGCCCCCGGCGGTTACGATGAGGAGCTGGGTTCCATCTACACCACCGATGACCCCGTTCATCTGCTTACGGCGTTGAGGTCCCTCTGGGAGCGAGCCGAGTCTTCCACCGTCGACGGCGACGGCGCGGAAACCTACCGCCAGACCGTGGACAAGCTAAGTGATGAGCTCGTTACCTTGAGCGGCTACGGCACGGCGTATGTGCGCGACGATCTGCCGCCGGAGCGGGCCCAGATAAATGTCCAGCAGCAGGCATATCAACAAGCCGTCGATGATTTTCTGACCCGGCTCGAAGACCGGCTCTATCTCGAAAGCCGTCTCGACGAGCGCACCTATCTGGCGACGCTGGCCCTGGTCAGAAGCGGGCTCTACGTCTTCAACAACCAGCGGCGCGCCGGAGACCAGGCCTTCACCGTCGAGGTGCGTCTGAAGCCCGAGGTCATCCGTACGCTGACCAGGCTGCTCTACCGTGGTTTGGCGGCTTGAAGGGGCCGCCGATAGCCTGCCTGTATCGTTGTCTCCCTCAAGCGCGATTGATAAAAAACTAACCACCCGGCTATACCGCTCTTAACACTCTCCTTCCGAGCTTAATTTGACGACTAACCGCTCCTACACCAAGCTTGCCTACGCCCAGTTCGAGGCCGGGCTGAGAGACTATGATCTCTTCTGGCGCCGGCTCGGTTACAAGCCGCCGATCCGCGGCGGAATCTTCGCCGATGTAGGCAGCGGGCACGGCTCGATGTGTCTGCGCCTGGCCGAAGATGGTGCCCGACGCGTCGTCGGTCTGGACATCAACGCCAGCAATACCGCCTTCGCCCACGATATGCTGTGCGAGCGCTACCCGGAGCTGGCCGGACAGGTTGAGTTCCATCAGAGTCGCCTGGAGGAGCTGGAGCCCACCGAGTGCTTCGACTACATCGTCACCAAGGACACCTTCGAGCACGTCGACGATACCGCCGGTTTACTGGGTGAGATCTTCCGGCGGCTGCGCCCCGGCGGTCTGCTGCTGGCCGGCTTCGGCCCCCTCTACAACAGCCCCCGGGGGGATCACGGCGGTGCCGAGGTTCGGTTGCCCTGGGGGCACCTGATATACGACGAGACCCGGCTCGTCGGGCGGCTCAACCAACGCCACGACCGTTCGCTGACCAGCCTCCTCGATCTGGGGATGAACGGCCTCGCCTACGAAGACTTCCACTATCTGTTCCGTTCTTGCCATCTGGAGCCGCTTTGCTGGCGGATCAACCGCGGCGATGGCTCGTCTCTCCCCAAGCGCTTCCTCTACGCCCTTGCCCGCGCCCTGGCCGGCTCTCCGGCGTTGCGCGAGTTCCTCGTTTTCAACGTCTACGCCCTCTTGCGCAAATCGGGAAAACACCGGTGACCGACGAACTCTTCGACCAGCTCCCGCCCCAACCCGCCCCCCTGGCCTATCGGATGCGCCCCCGCACTCTGGGCGAGGTCGTCGGCCAGGATTCCGCCGTAGGACCGGGGACGCCCCTGCGCGGAGCCATCGAGCGCGGACGACTGCCCAGCCTTATCCTTTGGGGACCACCGGGCTGCGGCAAGACCACGGTCGCCCTGGCCGCCTCGGGGCAGGTCGGCGGACGCGTTTATCGTCTCAACGCCGTGACCGCCTCGGTCAAGGATGTGCGCAAGGTTGTCGGCGAGGCCAAGCAGGCTCGCCGGGCGCGCCTGCCCAAACCCGTGATCCTCTTCATCGACGAGATCCACCGCTTCAACCGCGCCCAGCAGGACGCCCTGCTGCCCGCCGTCGAGGCCGGCGTCGTCCGCTTCATCGGCGCCACCGTCCACAACCCCTACACCAGCGTCATCGGCGCTCTGCTCTCCCGCTCCCTGGTCGTCGAGCTCCACGCCTTGGAGCCCGCCGACGTGAAAAGCCTCCTGCGACGCGCCCTGAAAGACGCCGAGCGCGGTCTGGGTGACCGTCAAATCCAGGCGGACGACGGCTTCCTCGAACACTTGGCCGCCTATTGCGGCGGGGACGCCCGACGGGCTCTGGCCGCCCTCGAGTTGGCCGCCGACGCCGCCACCTTGACCGACGACGGCTCGATCACCCTGGACGCCGACGCCGCAAGGCGCGTACTCGATCAACAGCAGCCCCTCCACGATCGCGCCGGCGACTACCACTACGACCGCGCTTCCGCCTTCATCAAGAGCATGCGCGGTGGTGATCCCGACGCAGCCCTCTACTGGATGCTGTTGATGCTCGACGGCGGCGAGGACCCGCGATTCATCGCCCGGCGCATCGTCATCTGCGCCTCCGAGGACGTCGGCAACGCCGACCCCCGAGCACTGACCATGGCCGTCTCCGCCGCCCAAGCCCTCGAGCTCGTCGGCTATCCCGAGGCTACCTACAACCTCGTCCAGGCCGCCGTCTACGTCGCCTGCGCCCCGAAAAGCAACTCCCTGGGCAACGCCATGACCGCGACGCGCCGGTTGATCGCCGAGGAGCCACCGCGCGCCGTCCCGCCCCATCTGCGTGGCACCGGCGACCGCAGCGCCGCCGCCCGTCGAGCCCGCGACGACTACAAGTATCCCCACCTGCACCCTGGCGGGTTCGTTGAACAGGATTATCTGGGCGGGGCGCATCCCCAGCTCTACACCCCGATCCCCCACGGCTTCGAGGTCGAACTGGCCGACCGCCTGGCTCGTTGGTGGCCCGAGCGCTGGGGCGACTCCATCGAGTCCGAAGACGACGCCTGAGGGACCTCCGCCCGCGCCCTCCACCCCCCCATTCCTTCCTTGGGACATCACC
>WJMB01000270.1 GCA_014728185.1 Candidatus Coatesiibacteriota bacterium | reverse complement strand
GGCCAAGGTGTCGGTCTCCCGCGCCCAGGCGACGAGTTCGGCGAGGAAGTCCCGCCCGCAGGCGCCCCCGGTGGGATTGTTGGGGTAGTTGAGCAGGATCAGCCTGGCTCGGCGGGCGACCTCGTCGGGAATCGCCGCCAGGTCGGGCAGCCAGCCACGCTCCGGCTCCAGGGCCAGGGTGTGGATCTCCAGCCCGGCCAGCACGGCGGCGCTGCGGTAGGAGGGGAAGGCCGGGTCGGGCAGGATGACCGTGTCGCCGGGATCGGCGAAGGCGAGGAATATGCGTGAGAGCGCCCCCTTGGAGCCCATCAGCGGCACGCAGCCGGCGGCGGGGGTGACGCCGAAGTGACGCTGGTACCAGTCGGCGACGGCCCGCTGCAACCTCGGCGAACCCGAGTAGGGGGTGTAGGAGTAGCGGGCGGGATCGGCGGCCTCGACGGCCAGCTCCTCGAGGGCCTCGCCGTAGGGCGGCAGGTCCGGACCGCCCCGGCCCAGGTCGATAACCTCCAGGCCGCTTTCGGCGGCGGCCTGCTTGCCGGCGGCGATCTCGGCGAAGATGTAAGGTTCGACGGCGGCCAGGCGCCGCGATTGCTCGATCGTCAATCCTGCTCCTCGGGAGTGTCTGCTGGGGGTGACTCTGCGTGCCCGTTCGGTGGAATGGAGCGGCCTCGACGAACCGGCCTCGTCGGCGGCTCGGTCGGGACGGTTCATTGCGTGTTTTAGTTGTTTCCCTAGGCCGACATCACCTGAAACGGAACGAAGCCGAAGCCTCAATAATCTGCATTCAGAACGGGAGCGCCGGCATCTAACTCCCGAAAGGCATCTGTTCGATAAACACGCGAGCTAGATAATTACTACAACCGCTCATAGAGAGCACTTGGCATCTTGTATACCTGGGTGGCCCGGGATGCAAAGCAGGAGTAGAGATTTCCCCGCTCTCAGCGTCCCCCTCGAGCGCGTCAAGGTTTGGCGCCACCGGGCAGGATGGGGCAAGCGACGGCATACCGAGCTATTAGGCGAATATTAACAAGCCAATAGCGATGCGTGCCTGTTCACTTACCAGTAATAATCCCTTCCTAGAATTCGCTGGAGCTGCGCGTCACCAAGACGCGGAAGTGGCGGCTCTCGTCGGCCAAGTCGATGAACACCCGACCGTTGGCCAGGTCGAGCGCCCAGTCGGACTCCTCGAGGGTCTCCCAGTGGGTCACCGGACCCTCCGGGCCGTCGCCGTCCTCGTCAACGTCGGCGGCGCCGTCGCCCCAGACGCTGACCGCCGGGGTGAGCTCCAGGCTGGTGTCGTTGCCGATCTCGGCGATCTCCAGCCAGCCGCCGGCATTGTCGACCTCGTTGCGGGTGAATTCGTAGGCGACCTGGGAGGCGTAGGGCTCGACGATGCTCTCGGGATCGCTGCAGCCGGCGAAGAACAGCAGGGCCGCGCAGGCCGAGAGCGCTAGTTTGCTTCTCATGGCGCTTCCTCCTAGTCGAGCTGGTACATCAGAACGATGCGGTAGGTCTCGGTGCCCTGGCCGTCGTCGTCGATGTGCAGGTTGCCGTCCTTGGCGTGCCAGTACTCCTGGTCCAGGGGGTACCAGAGCACGCCGTCGGAGCCGTGGTCGCCGTAGATGAGCAGCATCGGTGTGGTGTCGTCGTCGACGGGATCCAGGCGCAGCTCGTCGAACTCGACGTACTCGGAGCCCTGGAAGTTGCCGGCGGGGATCTCGTAGACCTTGACCGTGGCGGCGCCCTCGACGCCGATGGAGACGGGGTCGCGCTCGCAGGCCACCCCGAACAGGTAGCCGATCAGCACGGCGCCGACCAGGGTCAGGACTCCGTAAAGGGGCTTGATACGCATTGTCGCCTCCGGTTGACTCGTTGCCTTGGGCTGGATGCAACTCCAGGTTTACACCGGCGCCGCGGCGCCGGTCGGCTTATTCTTCGGCGGGAGACAGCAGATAGCCCTGCCGCTCCAGCTCCTCCATGGGGATGAACTCGTGGGACTCGAGGGGAATCTCGGTATAGCGCGGATCGATGGTGGTGGCGCGCTTGTAGTAGGCCTCGGCCTCGGCGACGTTCCCCAGGGCCGTGTGGCAGCGGTAGAGGTTGTAGAGGGTGGGCGGGTTGTCGGGGCGCAGCTCGTCCAGGCGCTCCAGCTTCTCGACGGCTTCCTCATAGCGGCCGGCGATGTAGTACATCCGGGCCAGGTTGTGGTAGGCCGGCGGGGCCTCGGGGTTGATTGCCACCGCCGCCTCGTAGGCCTCCGCGGCCCGGGGCATGTCGCGCAGCTTCTCGTAGCTGCAGCCGAGGTTGAAGCGGGCTTCGTAGTAGTCGGGATCCACGGCCAGGGCCCTGCGGAAGGCCTCGACGGCCTCGGTGTAGCGGGCGTTGAGGTGGTGGATCAGGCCCAGGTTGCTCCAGGCCGGGGCGTAGTCGGGCTCCAGTTCGACGGCCCGCTCGAAGGCCGCCTGAGCCTCATTGTAGTGTTCGAGCTCGGCCAGGACCACACCGTGGTTGTAGTAGGCCCGCGACCAGGCCGGCGCCAGGTAGGTCGCCTCGGCGAACTGCTCGGCGGCCTGTTCGAGGTCCGGCGGCTCGAGTTCGAGGAAGGCCAGGCCGAAGCGGAAGCGCAGCTCGGCGTCGTCGGGGTTCTCGCTGACCTCCTCGGCCAACTCATTTATCTGCGGGTCGCCCTCCTGACGCTCCGGAGCGCAGGCCAGGGGGAGGAGAACTGTCATCAACAGGGCCGGGGCGAGTATGCCTGGCGGCCGGAACGGGTTTCTCTGCATCGCTGGTGGGGTTTGGTTGAGGTGTTGTCAATACCGCGCAATGATTAAGCTACGTTGCAGGTTGCTCGGGGTTTCACTTTACCGCTCGGTCGGCGGTTGCTGGTTTGCAAACTGCGGTCGGTGCATCTCGCGGGTGCGCCGGAGGGGCGATCTCCAGGCTGTGATGATCTGCAACGGCGCCGTCCAGTGTGGCTTTCGGTGGATGGAGACCCAGCTTCCCGCTGTTGTTCTCCCGTCATCACAGGATCGTCCCTTTGCGGGCCACCGCGCAGCCCCCCGGACCGGCCCACTGAGCGGTTTCCGAAACAGCCCTCCCGTCAACTCCCCGGCGCGCTTTTCACCAGCTTCCTCGTCTGGTATCAGCTTATTGTTCCAGTCCCAAATACCAGCCCCTCTGGTGAAAAACCCCGCCCGGTGAGGTACCGTTTGCGGGGTAACCGCCGGGTCGGGTGGCCGGGCGCTTTGTTGGCAGCGGCGCCGGCTATTTGAAGGCGTAGAGCATGCCGTTTTCGCAGGAGACCACCAGGCGGCCGGCAGCGAAACAGGGTCCGTCGACGGCGGGGGCCTCGAGTTGGTGCCGCCAGAGCTCCTCGCCCTTGGCGACGTCGAAGCCGTGGAGGACGCCGGCCCGTGTGGTGACGAAAACGGCGTTGTCGGTGACGACGGGGCTGTGGCGGATGGGAGTCTCGGTGCTGACCCGCCAGAGGCGGTTGCCGCCGTCGCTGCTGACGGCCTCGAGGTAGTTCTGGGCCACGGTGAAGACGCGCCCTTCGGCGATGGCCGGGGTGCAGGTCAGCGAGGCGATGGTCTCGTAGCGCCAGAGGAGTTTGCCGGTGGCGGCGTCGATGACGATCAGGTAGGGGCGCTGGGAGCCGGGCTTGTCTTCGAGCTCGCCGGCGGTCTCGGGGATGGCGAAGTAGAGCTTGTTGTCGTAGTAGGTGGGCGAGCTGCCGGCGTTGCCGAAGGAGCGGGTCTTCCAGCGAATGTCGCCGGAGCCCATGTAGACGCTCATCAGGCAGCCGTCGTAGGTGGAGAGGTAGATGGCGCCGGTGCCGGCGGTGGGTTCGCTGAAGGCCGATTCCCAGGGGCTGATCCATTTCAGCGAGCTCTGCGTGGCGTCCAGGGCCAGCAGGAAGCCCTCCTGGGTGACCAGGAAGACGTTGGAGCCCTCGACGCAGGGAGTGAGCTGGATTAGATCGTCGAAGAGGTACTTCCAGCGCAGCAGACCGCTCTCGATGCCGATGGAGTAGAGGTTGAGGTCGTCGCAGGCCACGTAGACGTAGCCGTCCCAGCCGATGGCCGCCGGGCAGGAGACCTTGCCGTCGAGCTGGGCCTTCCAGGCGCGCTCGCCGGTTTCCAGGGCGACGCAGTGCAGCTCTTCGCCGCCGGCGGCAGGGGTGACCAGGTGGGTTTGGGTCAGGCTGGGGCCGGTGACGACGCCCTCGCCGATCTCGTACTCGAAGACCGGCTCGCCCTCGGGGGGGATGATCGCCGGGCCGACAACGCCGGTGTGGGCGGTGTTGCCGCGATAGCAGGTCCAGGTGTGGATGTCGTCGGTCTTGAAGCGCAGGAAGTAGCTGTTGATGGTGTCTTTGAGCTTGGCCGTCAGCCGGTCCACCTCGGCCAGGGCGCTCTTGCGGATCAGCTCGACCTCTTCCTGGGATATCTGTATCCGGGCCATGTCCCACTCCAGTCAACCGGTATCGGTGCTCACGCACCGGGTAACAGCGTGCTTTTGCAACTGGTTTTCAGTATATCTCGTCGGGTTCTAAAGGTCAAGATAATAAGGGGTTAATGCGATTGGGCATCCGCGCTGGGAGGGGCTCGGGTTAGCGGCCCGACGCCGGGTCTATCGGGGGCTGGTTCGGTGGAGGTCGAGTCGGCTCAGTCGAATGAATCGAAGGGGTTGTTACAATAGGCATCGGGGAACGTGTTCGGACCAACTCAAGCTGATTAGGATCGGCCTGGTGGGCCTTTTCGCCCATTCTAAATTGCTCTGTATTGAGCAAGCAATCATGCACAACACCCTTATTGGTTGTGGCATCACACACGATCCCGGACCAGCTAGTAACAACTCGAAACACCGCACCACTTCGAAAAACGGCTGATACATGACAATGACGAAGAAAGAGCAGGCTCTTGTCTTCAAATACCAGTGCTTACTCGTTATATATGTATGCTATTAGGCTACTTGGGATCGACGCATCTTCATCGAGGCCGATAGTAGCAAGCAGTTCCTTGTCGAGCGCCGAGAAATCAACACGGGCATTATGGGAATGTGGAAACCCACTTGACCTGCCACAAACAACTAACTCGATGTGCAAACCTGATTGCCCTGCAACTGCTGATAATTGAACGATGTCCAGTAATACCTTGGTCCGTGAAAGTTAAGTGATCCCTTAGTTGTTATAACCGCACTTAGAGATATATTTCTCGCTGCTATCAGGGTTCATTAAAGTGTACAGCTATCTCGATTTGCTACGGGATACGTCGATATCAGCCGCCACCTTAATCGAACAAATCGCGCAGGACGGCGTCGCTGGTCAGTAAGTGTTCCGGGGACAGCCGCAGGGCGCCGCCGGAGAGCACCAGCCGTCCGGCCTCTAGGTGGGAGGCCAGACCGGGGAAGGCGGCGAAGGCATCCCGACCGAACCTCTCGGCGAAAACCCTCACGGAGAATCCCTCCAGGCGGCGCAGGTTGAGCATGGCGAACTCGATCTCGCGCTGTCGGGGGGTGGGCTCCTCGAGCTCGACGGGGGGCTCGCGACCGGCTTCGACGGCGTCCAGCCAGGCCTCGATGTCGGGGGTGACCTTGCGGCGGACGGCGCCGTCGTCGCCCACAGCCGAGGGACCCAGTCCGATGAAGCGTCCGCCGCGCCAGTAGTGCTCGTTATGCTGCGAGCGATGGCCCGGGCGGGCGAAGTTGGAGATCTCGTACTGCTGGAACCCGGCGGCGGCCAGCAGCTCCCGGGCGGCGGAGTAGCAGTCGGCGGCCTCGTCGGGGGCGGGCGCGGTCAGCTCGCCGGTTTCCACGGCCCGGGCCAGGGGGGTGCCCGGTTCGAGCTTGAGGGCGTAAAGGGAAAGGTGATCGACGCCGAGCTCCACGGCGCGGCTCACCGAAGCGGCGAAGGTCCGCGGTCGTTGGT
>WJMB01000269.1 GCA_014728185.1 Candidatus Coatesiibacteriota bacterium | reverse complement strand
TTCAACAGACAGGATGTCAACCCGCGGACCCTTCCGACGTGATTGAATCAGTCTAGCCGAAAGGACGCCGTGCCACTCAAGCGTCAGCTCACACTTCTGAACGCCTTCAGTATCGGCGCAGGGGCCATGGTCTCCTCGGGGCTCTTCGTACTGCCCGGCTTGATCTACGGCCGTATCGGCCCCGCTGTGATCCTGGCCTATCTGGCTGCCGGGCTACTCTATTTACCAACAATTCTCTCAAAAAGCGAGCTCTCGACGGCTATGCCCAAGGCCGGCGGGAACTACTTCTTCGTCACCCGGGGCCTGGGCGCCCTGGCCGGCACCGTGGGCGGTCTGGCCGACTGGTTCTCGGTGACCCTGAAGAGCGCCTTCGCCCTGATCGGCATCGGCGCCTTCGCCCGCCTGGTCTTCCCGGGTCTGGGCGAGGAGGGCTTCAAGCTGGTGGCCGGCGGCGGCGCCGTTCTATTCACCCTGCTCAACCTCTTTTCAGTCAAGATCGCCGGCAAGGTCCAGGTCGCGCTGACCCTTACCCTCCTGGGCATCCTGGCCTACTACACCGTCTCCGGCCTGGGTTCCCTCGAGCTGGAGCGCTTCGAGCCCTTCTTCAACTTCGCCGAATCCGGCACCCCCTTCAGCCTCTTCGCCGCCACAATCGGAATGGTCTTCATCAGCTACGGCGGGTTGACCAAGGTGACCAGCCTGGGCGAGGAGATCAACGATCCGGTTCGCAACATCCCCCGGGCGATGTTCATCGCCTTCATCGTCGTCCAACTGCTGGGCGTCTTCGCCGTGGCAGTGACCGTTGGACTGATCGGTGGAACCAGCCTGGCGGGCTCGCTGACGCCCTTCTCCGACGGCGCCGGAGTCTTCGGCGGCCGGACCGCCCAGATAATCCTGGCCGGCGCCGCAATCATGGCCTTCATCACCACCGCCAACGCCGGGATCATGGCCGCCAGCCGCGTCCCCCTGGCGATGAGCCGCGACCACCTCGTCCCCCCAAAAATCTCCTGGGTCTCCTCGAAGCGCCACACTCCGGCCTTCTCCCTGATCATCACCTGCGCAGTGATGGTGGCCCTGATTCTGCTGCTCGACCTCGAGGGCCTGGTCAAGGTGGCCAGCGCAAGCCTGCTGTTCATGTTCTGCCTGGTCAACCTCTCCCTGATCGTTCTGCGCCTCTCCAAGCAGCGCAATTACAAGCCCCGCTTCCGCTCGCCGCTGTTCCCCGTCCCCCAGGTGCTGGCCATCGTCGCCTACCTGTTTTTGATCACCCAGCTCGGATCCAAGACGTTGCTGCTCTTCGGCGGCCTGGTGCTCCTGGGTCTCCTCTGGTACTTCATCTACGCCCGCTGGCACGTGCGCAGCCAGTCCGCCCTGGTCGTGCTCACCCGGCGCGTGCTCTCCCGGGAGCTGAGCAGCGACGACAAGGTCACCGACCTGACCAGCGAGCTGCGCGAGATCATCAAGGAGCGCGACGAGATCATCTTCGACCGCTTCGACGAGCTCGTCAAGCACGCCCCGTTCCTCGACATCGACGAGGAGCTCGACTCCGACGGACTCTTCCACCGCGTCGCCGCTGAACTAGATGAGCATCTCCATATCGACGAGGAGAGTATCTACCAGCTCCTCGTCGAAAGAGAGGATGAATCCACCACCGCCGTGAGCCCCGGCCTGGCCATCCCCCACCTGATCTGCCCCGGTGAGGGCCGCTTCACCCTGATGCTGGTCCGCTGCCTGCCGGGCATCGACTTCGGTCACCACTGCGCCCCGGTCAAGTTCGTCTTCGTCCTGGCCGGCTCCCGCGACCAGCGGCCCTTTCACCTGCGCGCCCTGATGGCCATCGCTCAGGTGGTCCGCAATCCCCTCTTCCACAGCATCGTGCAAAACGCCGACGACGTCGAGGAGATCCGCGACGCCATCCTGCTCACCCAGCGCCAACGCGAGGAAACCTAGGCTCCCCACTTCGCGTTGTAATCCCTCACAAGTAACAACCCAGCCGTCGCGCTCTTGTGCCACCACCAAAGCCCGTGCGGCCCAAGGCTGGTTAATCCACCTCTGTTGCCATAACCACGCCGCCAGTTAGCAATCTATAAGATTGATATTAACATCTAGTTATGACCAGCGACCGCTCATGCTGGATAAGTCGTATCAACACCCGCTCTTATCCTCCTCTTGCAAACCTTTTACCTAAGCATCAAGGAAGGTGTTCGTACAAATAATATTTCTGATTGGGAGCGGCTTTCCGGGCCGTTATCTCCACCCGGATATGCTTCGCTTTTGTTCAAACATTCATTTAGCATACGCTTTTTACCTGTTATTAAGACACTTAGGAATCATGGCAACCCGCTGTCAGGGCATGGTCAGGTGTGCGGATATCCAGGCTTGCTAAGGACGACGCTTTTCTTGACCGCCACTTTTTGACCGCCCGTTTTGTGGCAGGTATCCGATACTAATCATGTTTATTATCAACAGGATGCAATCATAATCAGGTCCAGACGGAGTATACGATCCCCCGTCTATTTGTGAGTACGGTATCGACTCCTATGCGAGACATCTCTGAATACTGTGTTGCCGGCAAACGTGAGGAGCCGACAGGTCGTCGCCGCTTCGAAGCCTCCCTTCCAGAGATGAGCCATAAAAACACGCGCATCACCTGTCGACCTTATCGCGAACTATCGCATACTGGTGCGAATCCCTCCGCGCCGACCACTTTCCCGTATTATCCCGCCTCGTTACCAAGCCTCTTCGCCGAAGAGTTCTTCGGTGGTTAACCTATCCAGCTCAGCC
>WJMB01000268.1 GCA_014728185.1 Candidatus Coatesiibacteriota bacterium | reverse complement strand
TCTTGCAGCGGGGCGGGGTGCGTTTCTCGCCGATCCCCGCGTCCTCTTCCGCAAGAAACGTGCCAACGCCGGGCGGATGCCAACCCCTTTCATCCGGAAATCGGCGCGGGTCGTCCGGCTATCATCACGGAGAGCATCGTGACAGAGGAACGGATCGAGAGTGAAATTCTGAAGCGAGAGCGGCTGTTCTCCGGTGTCTACCTCGAGCTGGAGCGCTGGCGGCTGCGGTTGCCCGACGGCCGCCGGACGGCTCATGAGATCGTCCATCCGCCCCACGCCGTGGCGGTTCTACCCCTTGATGACGACGGTACGGTACACCTGCTGGAGCATCACCGTCCCGCCGTGGGCCGTACGGTGATCGAGCTACCCGCCGGTGTGGTCGAACCCGATGAGGCCCCCGGCGTAACCGCCCGGCGCGAGCTTCTCGAGGAGCTGGGGTTGGCGGTGCGAGAGCTGTTTTTCCTCCACGAGTACGCCCACTCGGTGGGCTATTCGAGCGGGATGATCCGCCTCTATCTGGGCCGGGGGCTGAGCCGGCCGCCCAACGCGCCCGTCGATGACACCGAGTTCGTCCGGCCGTGCCGCGCGCCCCTGGGCGAGCTGCTTCGCCGTATCGACACCGGCGAGTTCATCGACACCAAGCTGATCGTCGGTGTGCTGCTGACCGCTCGACGTTTTCCAGAATTGGTCTGACAGCTCTGCTTGCTCTTTATTGATCCTACGTCTCGATTGGTCCCGAGCGACGATATCTCCGGCGATTTACCGTATAATAAGCGACGCAGAATCAGCACCCTGCGACCACAGCCCGTGGAGACCATGCCTAAGCGCGCCACAGTCCTGCTTATCCTGCTCCTCCCGGCGGTGGTGCTGGCCCATGTCAGCGTCGAGCCGACCTACGAGGACTCGGGGTTTCTCTTTTGGGCCTCCAGCGGGGTGATCACCCTGATGTTCATCTGGGGGCGCATCTCCGGGATGGTCCACCGCAAGAAAGGAACCATCCTCTCCTTCGAGAGCTCGCTGAAGGAGAAGTGCTCGACCAGCAACCTGCCCGTCAAGGTCGAGCTGGACACCGGAAAACGTGTCACCGCCGAGGTCGCCGGCTGCACCCTCTGCTACCACCGCTTCAAGGTGGGCAGCCGGGTGGCCCTCGACATCGGACCCAACGGCAGGCTGGTCGTCCAGCAACCGGCAAAGATGAGCCTCAAGGAGCGCTTCGACCTCTCGATGGAAAGCTGCGCCGCCGGCTGTCTGCGCGACCGGGAGAGCAAGCAGGATTCATCAAGCGAGCGGGTCCAATAAAAAGCTCGGATAACCGGACCGATTGCGGATTCGACCACAGGGACCAGCCCACGGGCGGGTCCGTTGTCTATCGGGCGCTTCTCCTGGGTTCAAACGGCTGGATTCAAATGGCTCGGTACAAGGGGAGCGGATCTCGCAAGTCCGGTATCCCGGCTTGCTTATCCGGCCCCCCGGCGGTATCATCGAGTGTCGGCGTCGCGCGCTCATCAACAAGGCTGGGAAACCATGGCTCGCAGCATCTTCCGTTGGGTGTTGATTGGACTGATCGGTGTCGTCATCGTCGGCGGCGCGGTTCTTTACATCTATTTCGACGACCTGGCCACCACGCCCCTCGAGGCCGAGGGCGGCGTGGTGGTCGAGGTGCCCCCCGGCGCCGGCGCCGCCGAGGTCGCCGGCCTGCTCGCCGAGGCCGAGGTCACCGACCACCCCCGCCTGCTGCGCTTCTACCTTAAGATAGAGGGGTTGGACACCGAGCTGCGCGCCGGCACCTTCGAGCTGCCCCGCCCGGCCTGCTTCGCCGACATCGCCGCCGTGCTGACCTCGGACGAGGTGGTCACCCGGCGTATCACCCTGCCCGAGGGGCTGACCGTGGAGCGGATGGCCGCCGTCCTCGAGGACCAGGACGTCTGCGACGCCGAGTCCTTCCTCGCCGAGGCGACGGAGCTGGCCCGCGACGAGCTGAGCCTGGACTCCGCCGAGGGCTACCTCTTTCCCGACACCTACGAGGCGGCCGTGGACGCCGACGCCGCCGAGATCGCCCGCCTGTTATTCGACCAGGCCGCCCGGGTCTGGGAGGAGGAGGCCGGTGCGGAGCACGACGTAGCCGAGCGGCACCGCCTGCTGACCCTGGCTTCCATCGTCCAGGCCGAGGGCGCCGCCGCCGCGGAGTTCCCGCTCATCGCCGGAGTTTTCGCCAACCGCCTCGAGCGGGGGATGAAGCTGGAGAGCTGCGCCACCGTGCTCTACGCCCTGGACGAGCACAAACAGGTGCTGGAGTACCGGGACCTGGAGGTGGACAGCCCCTACAACACCTACCGAGTAACCGGCTTACCGCCGGGTCCGGTCTGCTGCCCGGGCCGGGAGGCGCTCGCCGCAGCCCTGGATCCCGCCGGGCACGACTACCTCTTCTTCGTCTCCAACGGCGACGGCACCCACACCTTCAGCCGGACCCTGGCCGAACACAACGCCGCCCGCGCCGCCACCCGGGAGGACCGGGCCGCCGCCGTCGATCCGGAGCGACCGTGAGCCCCTCCGCCCTGACGGTCCTCGTCGGTCTGGGCGTCTACGTCCTGGCCCTGGGGCTCTACCCCTTGCTGCTCTCCCTGGCCGCCCGCCGTCTGCGCACCAACAACCCCCGCCGCCTCCCGCCCATCGCCCCCCAGGAGTCGGCCGTCGTCGAGGCCGATCCCTTCCGCGCCGAAGCCTACCGCCGGGCCGGCCTGGCCGTCGTCGCCGATCCCAGGGATTCCGCTCGCCCCCTGCTGGTCTTCCCCGGCCGGGACGGACGGCTTACCCCGGGGGGAGTCCGGCGCCTGGCGGAACCCCTGGCCGATCCGAAGCTCGGACTGGTCGTCGGGCGGCTGCTGATCCCCGAACCCGAGTACCGGCGCGGTCGCGACGCCGGGCGGGACTGCGTGCTGGTCGCCGAGGGGATGCGTCGGGGCTGGCGCCGCTTCCTGCACTCCCGCGAGGCCGCGCTGGGTATCCCCGTCGGTCTGGCCGGGGCGCCCTTCGCCGTGCGCGCCGGCTTCTGGGACGGCTCCCCGGCGCACACCCTGGAGCGGCTGGCGAACAGCCCCCACCGCTGTCTTTACCTGGGCGGACGCCGCGGGCTGGTCGGCCGCCTCGAGCCCGCCGCCGACCTCGCTTCCCTGCGACGACGGCTCCTTCCCGAAGTCGCCGACGAACTGGCCGCCCGGCGCGCCCACCCCGGCCTCTGGCTGCGCCGCCTGCTGGCCGGTGCGCCGATCTGGACCGCTTTGGTGCTGGTCGGCGGTCTCTGGGGAACCCTCCTCGGCGCCGGGGTGCTCTACAAGCTGGCGCTGATCGCCGCCGCCGTCCCGCTCATCGGCGCCCTGGTGGGCTATCAGACCCAGGACCTGGGCTTCCGCTCCCGGGTCTACCTGCCCCTCTACTGGCTGGCCGCCGAGGCCGGCCTGCTGCTGCGGGGGCTCTTCTCACGTCGAAGCAGCGCGCGGGAGGGCCGTCGCGATGGGTGAACGCCTGTACCGGGCGACGCTGCTGGCCGGCTCGACGCTGACGGTGATGGCCGGGGCGACGATCACCCCTGCCCTGCCGGCGATGGAGGAGGCCTTCGCCGCCGTCCCCGCCGCGGCATTCTGGGTCAAGCTGGCACTGAGCCTGCCGGCGATCTTCATCGCCCTGGGCGGACCGCTTTTCGGCTGGCTGCTGGATCGCTGGGGCCGGCGTCCCGTGCTGATCCTGACCGTCTCCCTCTACGCCCTGGCCGGTTCCTCGGGTTTCATCCTGCCCAGCCTGGCCGCGATCCTGGCCGGCCGAGCGCTTCTGGGAGTGGCCGTCTCCGGGACGATGACCGGCTTCACCACCCTGATCGGCGACGGCTTCCGCGGGGCGGAGCTGGACCGCTTCATGGGGCTGCAGGGCGCGGCCACGGCTCTGGGCGGCGTGGTCTTCCTGCTGCTGGGCGGCCTGCTGGCCGACGTCGGCTGGCGTTACCCCTTCCTGGTCTATCTGCTCTCACTGATCGTCCTGCCCGGCGTGCTTTCCAGCGTGCGCGAGCCCGCGAAGCTCCCGCCACCGGTACCGGCGAAAACACGGCGGACCCCCCTGCCGCTGCGTCGGCTGCTGCCTCTCTACCTGCTGGCCTTCGCCGGGATGCTGGCCTTCTATCTGATCCCGACCCAGGTGGCCTTTCATCTACGCGAGCTGGGGGTGGAGTCCAACGCTCCCGTCGGTGTCGCCGTGGCCCTGATGACCTTGGCCTCGGCGGCGGGTTCACTGGTCTATCGTCGGTTGCACCGTCGCCTGAGCTCGGGAGGGATCTTCGCCCTCAACTTCGCCCTGATGGGCCTGGGCTACCTGATCCTCGGCCTGGCCGGTGGTTACTACGGCGCCCTGGCCGGCCTGATCATCGCCGGCGGCGGGATGGGCCTCTTCCTGCCCAACCTCAACGTGCGCCTGGTCGGGCTCGTTCCGGAGAAGCTGCGCGGGCGAGCCTTCGGCGGCTCGACGACCTCCCTCTACCTGGGCCAGTTCCTGGCGCCCATCCTGGCCGCGCCCCTGGTGGAGAGGCTGGACTACGCCGGACTGTACCTGGTGACCGGCGGCCTGATGGCGATCGGCGCGCTGGTCGGATTGCTGCTGTCCCGCAAGTCCGGCGGAGAGACGACACCGGCTGATTGAACCGCAAACCGATCTGTTGGGCGGGTGGGCCTTCAACCGCCCCTGTCAGTTGATGATGTGAGAGAAAACCGCCCGGGGGCGGTTTTCTCTTTCGGTTAGCCCTTGCGAGCCAGGGCCGGGAAACGGCGTCGCCCGGCTCAGTCCAGGACCAGGCTCTGGTAGGGCTTGCGGTTCTCGAGGTAGGCGTCGCCGCCGTGGGCGTCGTTGGCGACGATCAGGGGGAAGTCCTCGACCACCAGGCGGCGCACGGCCTCGGTGCCCAGGTCCTCGTAGGCGATGATCTCCAGCTCTTTGACGCAGCGGGCGATCAGCGCGGCGGCGCCGCCGACGGCGGCGAAGTAGACCGCGCCGTGCTCCTGCATCGACTCGCGCACAGCGGGACCGCGCTTGCCCTTGCCGATCATCGCGCGCAGGCCCGCGGCCAAAAGCGGCGGAGTGTAGGGATCCATACGGTAGCTGGTGGTCGGTCCGGCGGAGCCGATGACGCGGGGCGGCTTGGCCGGACAGGGACCGACGTAGTAGAGCGCGGCCCCCTCGACGGGGAAGGGTAGCTCCCTTCCGGCCTCGAGCAGCTCGACGAGGCGGGAGTGGGCGGCGTCGCGGGCGGTGTAGATCACGCCGGAGAGCTTCACCGAGTCGCCGATGCGCAGCGCCCGGACGTCTTCCTCGCTCAGCGGTGTGGTCAGCTTGATCGGATTGGAGCCCATGGTCCTCCTTGGTTTCGACGAGGGCGAGTTTACCAGAGCCCCCCGGCCTTGTCGAGACGCCCCGAGGCTGCTATCATCCCAAGTGATGAGCAACCCCGCGTCAAGCGCCGACCCGCCCGGCGAGGATTACTCCCTCTTCGGCGGAGCCCTGGCCCTGCGGCAGCCGTCCCGGGGACCGCGTACCAGCCTGGACGCGGTGCTACTGGCCGACTTCCTCCCTCTCGGCGGCCCCGTCGCCGAGCTCGGGTTG
>WJMB01000267.1 GCA_014728185.1 Candidatus Coatesiibacteriota bacterium | reverse complement strand
GCTCCTTGAGGGCGCCGCCGAGCTCGCGCAGCCAATCACGGAAGGGGTGTTCGACGGCCCGGGCCTCGGCCCGGCGCTTGGCCTTGCGTTTGCGTCGCAGGGTCTCCTGGAGGAACAGCAGGCAGAAGAGGGCCGTCAGGCCGATCAGCCCGGCGGCGGCGTAGAAGGTACCCTGGGCGCCGCCGTGCTCGACGCCGCCGAACCAGTCCAGCAGATAGAGACCGATGGCCGGGCCGATGCCGGTGCCCATGGCGAAGCTGAGGTTGAGCACCCCCAGGGCGGCGTCGCGGCGTCCCTGGCTCATCATGTCGGCGACCATGGCGTTGGCGGCTGGCCAGACCACGGAGTTGCCTGCGCCGTCCAGGGCGCGGATGGGGATGTAGACCCAAACCAGGGCGCCAACGGTGATGAGGGAGATTAACAGCGGCGAGAGCATCGAGACGGTCAAACCGATGATGATCATCAACCGTCGGCCGAAGCGGTCGGCCATGGAGCCGCCGAAAATCTTCAGGAAGGTGTTGGTGAAGGGGAAGGCGGCGATGGCCACCCCGACCAGACCGATCGAGGCGCCGAGGACGTTGGTGGCGTAGAGCTGGATGGCGGGTATGACGATGCCGTAGCCCAGCTCGGCGGCGAAGATGGCCACGATGAGCAGGATGTAATTGCGCCCCACGCGGATGTCGCGCAAGCCGACGGCGCGCTTGGCTTTGCTGGCGGTTTTATCGCTCAACGGGCGACCTTCGACGGTTAAGCGAACGGGTGGGAGTGAACCTTCATCGGTGGGATCGGCTCGGCGGCATAGCCGGTGAGCGAGCTGATCCGGCTGTCGTGTGGATCAGAACGGCTCGAAGTTGATGATCCCTTTCACCTTGAAGATCGCTGCCGCATGTTTTCGGGGTCCGCGGCTGGTCGGAGGCCCTACTGGCGATCCCTCGGTGATCGCGACCGGCGACCGCTGTTCTGGAGCGGGTCTCGAGTTCGCGCCCCAGTTCGCCCGACTGGCACACCTTCGCCTCCCCCAAGCAGCCGGTTTGCAGGCGGAGCCTTCCCGACGGGCTCCCCATTACCAGTCCCCTGAATAAAACATGAGTGTGCGATCGACGCCCCTCGCCAATCGCGGGGGACACCAGCGCCCCTCTCCAAATCATATCCCCTCTGGATGAAACGGGGACCCGAAGGCCCCCGTGACTGAGTGAGCGGTCTGGGAGCTAGATCGCGGAGTGGTCGGCGTTTGCCAGGGCCGCGATCAGGCCGACGGCGGCCTCGGTGTCGGTCAGGCTGGCCATCTCGCTGGGCTGGTGGACGTAGCGGGTGGGGATGCTCACTGCGCCGATGGGCACGCCCTCCTTGGTGAACTGGATGGCGAAGACGTCGGTGGTGCCGCCGCGCAGCACCTCGCGCTGGTAGGGCAGCCCGTTTGCTTCGCAGAGACCGATCATCAGGTCGCGGACCCGGGTGGGAATAACGGTGCCGCCGTCCATCATCTTGATCGCCACGCCCTCGCCCAGGTTGCAGGGCATCGGGTTGGAGAGGGGCGTATCGCCGGTGGTGGTTACGTCGACGGCGTAGGCGGCGTCCGGAGTGATGCCGTAGGCGCTGGTTCGCGCTCCGCGGCAGCCGAGTTCCTCCTGGACGGTGAAGACGAAGTGGCATTCGTTCTCCGCCGAGCCGCCCAGCTTCTTCAAGGCTTCGACCAACACGGCGCAGCCCAGGCGGTCGTCGAGGGCCTTGGAGACGACCACGTCGTCCTGGAAGACCGATGTGCGGGAGAAGGCGGCGGCGTCGCCGACCTTGACCCGCTTCTCGGCGGCGGCGCGATCCTTGGCGCCGATGTCGACGTAGATGTTCTGCCAGTCGTGCTTGCCGGCGGTCACATTGCGCTGCTCGAGGCCGATTACGCCGACGGTGCCGTTGGCGAACTCGACGCGGCGGCCCATCAGGTGCTGGTGGTAGACCCCGCCCAGCGGGGTGACGCGCAGGTAGCCTTTCTCGTCGATGTAGTGGACGACCAGGCCGATCTCGTCGGCGTGGGCGGCGAACATCAGCTTGCGGCCTCCCGAACCCACGCGGGCGATCAGGTTGCCGAGCAGGTCATAGCGGGTCTCGTCGACGTGGGGGGCGATCAGTTTCTCGACTTCCTCGAGGACCCGGCGCTCGGAGCCCGAGGGACCGTAGGTCTGGCAGAGGGTGCGGATGGTCTCTTGCATTGGGGATACTCCTCCTCGGTCCGGTTACGGGCGGCCGGGTTAAGGCTGAAACTCGTCCAGGCGGCGGATGACCGCGGTAACGAGTTTGATCATGTTCTGGTAGTCACCGGCGTCGGCGACGCCGACGGGCGAATGGATGTAGCGCACGGGCAGCGAGACGGTCAGCACGCGCACGCCCTCGCGGCTGCGCTGGACCACCGAGGATTCGGTGCCGCCGGTGACCGAGCGCTTGAACTGGTAGGGGATCGAGGCCTCCTCGGCCACCCGGATGACGAACTCCAGCCAGGCGCGGTCGGCGATGTGGGAGCGGTCGAGGATCGAGAGGGCCGGACCGTCGCCCAGGCGGGTCGAGGGCGGCTCGTCGCGGCCATAGGCATCACCGGGGACATCGCCGGCCGTGGTGCCCTCGCAGGCGATGAACACGTCGGGAAGCAGGCTGTAGCCCGCCGTGCGACCGCCGCGCACCCCGACCTCCTCCTGGGTGGTGAAGGCGGCGAAGAAGGGGGTGCCGTCGGTGGACTGGGGAAAGCCGGCGATGACCTCGGCGATGACGGCGCAACCGGCGCGATCGTCGAAGGCCTTGCCGAACAGCCGACCGTCCTGCTCGAAATAGCGGGTGTCGAAGTGGATCGGATCGCCTATCTTGACGACGCCTTCGGTTTCCTCCTTCTTGCCGGCTCCGATATCGATGAACAACTGGTCGTGCTTGATGACCTTGTTCATCTCCTCGCGGCTCTTGTGCAGGTGGGGGCTCTTCAGGCCCACCACGCCGGGAACGCGGCTCTCGCCGCGACCGACCAGCACGCGCTTGGAGGCCAGCACGCGGTCGTCGATGCCGCCGAGCTTCTCGAACTTGAGCGCCCCGGTGCCGGTGATCTCGGTGACGCACATCCCGACCTCGTCCATGTGGGCCGAGACCAGCAGGCGGGGGCCGCGGAAGCCGTCGCGCTCACCGACCTTGCAGAGCAGATTGCCCAGGGCGTCGACACGGTGGTCGGTCAGCTTGCCGCCGATCTCCTCCAGCAGCAACTCCCGGACCTCTTCCTCATAACCCGAGGTGCCGTGGGCGTTGGTTAGTTTCTCGAGCAGCATCGTCCTCCTACCGGGCTGGTATCACCGGAGGTGGGATCGGCTCGGCGGGTTGCTGGTCCGACGGGCCGATACCGGGCGTTCAAGAGTGATACCCGGCTGGTTGGTTTTAAGCTGATGATACTAAGTACAACCGGGCTGAATGGCTCTGAACGGCGGGAGTCGGCAAGAGTATCAGATAGTTGTTGCCGGGTCCGATCGTAGACCGCCCGTGTTCTATTCGACGCCCTCCGTTAATGCACCACGGTCTGAAAGCGGTGAAAATCGATCATCGCAGCGGTCTACCAGTCGGCGACGGACTCGATGACGGGAAGCTTCTCGATGTCGGCGGCGGCGGCGATCATCCGGCCGACGGCCTTGACGTCCTCGAGGTGCAGCGTCTCGACGGTGGAATGCATGTAGCGCAGCGGCACACCCAGGTTGATGGTCGGCCGTCCGGCGTCCCGGCTCTCGACAGCGGCGCCGTCGGTGCCGTAGGGACTGGGCCAGAAGAAGCGCTGGTGCGGGATGCCCTGCTCCTTGGCCGCGCCCTCCAGGGCCGAAACCAACTCTGGATGGTTGTTGAGTCCGAAGGTCAGCGCCCCGCCCTTGCCCAGCTCGATGGAGTCCTTCTCGGGCACACCCTCGTGGCGTCCCTGATCGACGTCGATGATCAGGGCCACGTCGGGGTTCAGCGAGCCGGCGGCCACCGAGGCCCCCAGGCCCGTCCACTCCTCCTGGACACTGGCCACGGCGATGATGTCATGACGGTGACGGTTGCGCTGGGCCAGGCGCAAAGCCCAGGTGACGGCGGCCACGGCGCTGCGATCGTCGCAGGCGGCCACGGCGCGGTAGTCGCCGCGGAGCTCGCTGTAGTCGCGGGGAAAGCCGACGGCGTCGCCGACGGAGACCAGCTCGCGGACCTTTTCTTCGGGCAGGCCCAGATCGAGAAAGAGGTCCTCCCAACCGACGACCTTCTTGCGATCCTCGGCGGTCTGCAGGTGCGGCGGGGTGGCGCCGACGACGCCGCGCAGCTCTCGCTTCCCACAGACGGTAAGGACCTGGCCGGGCAGGATGCGCTTGTCGACGCCGCCGACCATCCAGAGGCGCAGGAAGCCGCCGGGCTCGATCTTGAAGACCTCCATGCCGATCTGGTCGAGATGGGCGATGGCGGCCAAACGCCGCCGTTCACCCTCGGGACCGTCGCCACGCTTGACGCCGACGACGTTGCCCACGCGGTCCGTGGTCACCGAATCGCAGAGCGGCTCCCAAAGCCCGAGGACGACATCGGCCGCTGGTCCCTCGGTACCCGTCAGTCCGGTGACGGAGGTCAGTTTCTTAAGCAGCTCGTTCACGGCCTCTCCGTTGTTGGGGTCGGCGCCGCCGGCGGCGATCACCGGCGGGCTTTTCGTCTCCTAGGAAGGGCTAAGTTTAGGCCATCGAGGCCGCCGGGTCAAGGGCGTCGCTGGACAATAAGGAACACACTGGCCCGCCGTCGGTTGACACCCCGTCCCCTGACCGATACAATCCTCGCGCGTATATCGACCACCCCAACCCGCCACGGTGAGCCCATGACTCTGCAGGAGATGATCCTCCGCTTCAGCCGCTTCTGGAACGATCAGGGCTGCCTGATCGGCCAGGGCTTCGACTTCCCCACCGGCGCCGGCACAGCCAACCCGCTGACCTTCTTCGGCGTCCTCGGGCCGCACCCCTGGCGCACCGCCTACGTCGAGCCCAGCCGGCGGCCCGACGACGGCCGCTACGCAGCCAACCCCCACCGCTTCTACCAGCACCACCAGCTCCAGGTTATCCTCAAGCCCTCGCCCGCCGACGTCCAGAACGTCTATCTGGACTCGCTGCGCGCCGTGGGCATCGAGCCCCTGGACCACGACGTCAAGTTCGAGGAGGACAACTGGGAATCGCCCAGCCTGGGAGCCTGGGGCACCGGTTGGCAGGTGCTCCTCGACGGCATGGAGATCACCCAGTTCACCTACTTTCAACAAATGGCCGGCGTCGAACTCGCCCCGGTAAGCGTCGAGCTGACCTACGGCCTCGAGCGCCTGCTGATGTACGTCGACGGTATCGACGACGGCTTCAGCCTGCCCTGGAGCGCCGAGGTCACTCTGGGGCGGATGCGCCGCCTCGCCGAGTACGAGCAGAGCGTCTACTGCTACGAGCAGGCCGACGTGACCCTCTTCGCCCGCCAGTTCGACGAGCTCGAGGCCGAGACCGCCCGGCTGCTGGACCTCGACCAGCCCCTGGTCTACCCGGCCTACGACAACCTCAGCGCCGCCACCCATCTGTTCAACATCCTCGACGCCCGGGGCGCCGTGGGTGTCGCCGAACGCACACGCTACCTGGGACGGCTGCGCAAGCTGGCCACCCGCTGCGCCGCCGTCTACCTCGAGAAGACGGCCCGGGACCCCGAGCTGGGCCTGGCCGCCGGAGAGCTGTCGACGACGGGCTAGCCGTCATCCCCGCCGCGCCGGCGGCGACCTCGGCTGACTTGACCGTGGGCCGGGGAAAGCCCTCGTATTCGTCGGGCAAGGCTTTGGCACGTTTCTTGCGGAGTGCGAGGCCGGCTCGACCGAAAACCCGCCCCGCTCTGCTGCAAGAAACGTGCCAAAGCCGCCCCGGGCGTGGTGATTGTCGTGACGAGGGTCAGCCGAGGTCTAGCCTTACCAACGAACACACCCACCTAACGGTATTAAAAGCTTTATATGGCAAAATGCCTACTACTAGTACTTTTAATACTTACCGCAATGGTATCAAGCAAACCATAAAGCGCATATATATCAACATGGTGCAATAAATACATTGAAACAAGACTAGAAGATGACCACGAAGCAGGCATCAACTAAAATCAAGTGAACTTTAGGATAGACTATCTTAATAACACGTAAACTATTGAATTTGATTAGTCTACATTACTTAGTGGGCTTTTCGCTTCAATCGGACAATCACTCGTTTACGCGCATTTAGCTGATCGTCGTGCGGCTATTGTATCCATCATAGAGTACGGTAATGGAAAAACTGGTAGATTGGAATTACTGCCGGATATCATAGTGTGTAATAAGTTGCCTGTTAAGGTATGGGTATTACGAGAGGCAATTTATGATACTGTTTATATTCATAAATTATTACATACAAGGACATTCTGGCTTGGTTATGGTCTCTTCGGCAGAGGCAAGAAACTCCGCAAGACAGTAAACTCGGCTCAACTCAACAAGTGAAACGGACCAACCGATGACCCCCAGCACAAGAACCAGCCGCGACCTGCTCCTCGAGATCGGCGTCGAGGACCTGCCCAGCCGTTTCCTCGCCGGCGCCCTGGCCGATCTCGCTTCCGACGCCCAGCGTCGCCTGGGTGAGCTCGAGTTGACCCACGGCACGATCTGCACCTTGGGGACGCCGCGGCGGTTGACCCTCCACGTCGCCGAGCTGGTCGAGGAGCAGCCGACACGCAGCGAGGTCAAGACCGGCCCGCCGCTCCACGTGGCCTATGACGGCGACGGCAAACCCACCCAGGCGGCGCTGGCCTTCGCGGCCAAGTTCAACTGCACCGAGGCCGAGCTGCAGATCGCCGAGACGCCCAAAGGTGAGCGGGTGCAACTCGAGGTCACCCTGGGCGG
>WJMB01000266.1 GCA_014728185.1 Candidatus Coatesiibacteriota bacterium | reverse complement strand
GCTGCAAGAAACGTGCCAAAGCCGGGCGTGGGCCGACGGGGGTCGTGGGGGTGAGGCGGCGGGGCTTCGCCGGTCAACGATCCTCGTCGCCGGCGGCGCCGGTGTGCAGCAGGTCGCGGGCGCGTATCAGGTAGTCGACGCTGGAGACGAGGCTCTGCAGGACGGCCAGCCCCAGCAGTACCAGGTAGCCGATGCGGCAGGCCTGGTCGAAGGCGGTGCTCCAGAGGGCGTCAGTGGTAACGAGGTGGGCGCGTAGGGCCAGCAGGGCGACGATGGCGAGCACGGCGGTCATCTGCAACAGGGTCTTTGCCTTGCCCAGGCGGCTGGCGGGAACGCTTCGGCGGCGGTGGGCGGCGTAGGCCCGCAGACCGGTTACGATCAACTCGCGCCAGAGAACGATCAGGGTCAACCAGAAGGGGACGACGGGGGAGCCCGGAGTGTAATCGACGACGGAGAAGGCGACCAGGGCGCTGAGGACGAAGAGCTTGTCGGCCAGTGGGTCGGCGAACTCGCCGAAGGCGGAGCCGGCGTCGTGCTTGCGGGCCAGGCTGCCGTCGATGAGGTCGGTGACGGCGGCGGCGAGGCCGAGGAGCAGGGCGACGCTCCACCACCAGCGCCCGCCGATCACCAGGGCGGTGACGAAGAGGGGCGTCAGGGCGATACGGGTCAGGGTCAGCTTGTTGGGCAGGGTCACCGGGATCAGACTCCGGGGTCGTCGGCGGGCCGGGCCGACAGGTCGTAGGGTTGGGCATTGGTGATCACGACATCGCGGAATTCGCCGGGCCGCCAGTCATGGTTTGGGGGAAGGCTGACGCCGATCAGGCCGTCGACCTCGGGGCAGTGGCGGACGCCGCGGGCCAAGGCGTCCTTCTCGGCGACGGCGTCTACGAGGACGCGCCGGGTCTTGCCTACGAGGGCGCTGTTATGCTGGAGGCTGATCGCCTCCTGGAGGCCGTGGAGGGCTTCGGCGCGGACCTCCTTCTCGTCGTCGTCGACGGGGTCACCCAGCTCCCAGGCTGGGGTGTCCGGCATGGCCGAGTAGGTGAAGACGCCCAGGTGGTCGAAGCGGACCGCCTCGATGAAATCGACGAGGTTCTCGAAGGCAGCGGGGCTCTCGGCGGGGAAACCGACCAGGGCGGTGCCGCGCAAGACGAGGTCGGGAATCAGCTCGCGGGCGCGTTCGATGGTGCGCAGCAGATCGTCGGGACCGCCGGCGCGGCGCATGGCGGCCAGCACTTCAGAATCGGCGTGCTGGAAGGGCAGGTCCAGGTAGGGCGCCAACTGGGGCTGGACGGCCAGGGCTTCGAGGAAGGCGTCGTCGACACGAGCCGGGTTGGGATAGAGTACGCGCAGCCAGAGGTCCTCGGTGGGCAGGTTGAGGGCCAGCTCCTCGAGCAGGGCGGCCAGGCGCGGCTCGCCGTAGAGGTCGCGGCCGTAGGCCGTGGTCTCCTGGGCCACCAGGATGATCTCGCGCACCCCGCCGGCGGCCAGGGAGACGGCCTCGTCGACGACGGCCTCGACGGGTCGGCTGCGCTGGGGGCCGCGCAGGGCGGGGATGCGGCAGAAGGCGCAGCCCAGGTCGCAACCCTCGGAGATCTTCAGGTAGGCCAGGTGGGCCGGGGTCAGGGCGACGCGCTCGGGCAGAAGGTCGGGGTTGCCGTCGTAGGCCCCGCCGGGCGCATCGTGATAGCGCTGCGCCCCTTTGGCGGGGGATTCGACAAGATTGTCAATCAGGGTGCCGAGGCGGGCCAGGGAGCCGGTGCCGGCCAGCAGGTCGATCTCGGGAAAGCGTTCGAGGAGCTCGTCGCCCTCGGCGTCGACGGCGCAGCCCACCACGACCAGTCGGGAATCGGGGTTGTCGCGCCGGAGCTCGGCCAGGCGGTCGATTTCACCGTAGGTTTCGTCCAGGGCGGCCTCAATGAAGCCGCAGGTGTTGATCAGATAGAGCTCGGCCTCGGCCTCGTTGGTCAGCGTCCAGCCCCGGCGCTGGAGCTGGGCCGTCACGACCTCGCTGTCCACCAGGGCCTTGGCGCAGCCCAGGGAGACCAGGTGCAGACGTTTTTCCGGGGCGTCGCTCATGGAGCCTCCCCGGGATCGTTCTTCGTGTTGCCGGGGGGAGGCGGTGGAGTGTGGATCAGGAAGAGGAAGGCCCGCTCGTCGCGTGGGGCGGATTTGGACAGCCGGAACCGCTCCCCGGCGACCTCGAGGCGCAGGGCGCCCGATTTGAAGTAGACCTCCTCGATGTCGTCGCGGGTGAAGAAGCGCGGCTTGCCTGAGCCCCAGAAGGCCAGGCGGCCGTCGTCGAGCAGGGCCAGCCCGGCCGAGGCGTTCTGGCTGTGCGAGAGATCGGCGGCGGCGCGGATACGCCCGGGGTCGATCTCGAGGGCCCGGGTCAACCTGGCCCGGCGCGAGGCGGAAAGACGCCCGACGGAGAAGCGCTCGAGCAAGGCGTCGTACTCCTCGCGCTCGACGGCGGCGTTCTCGAGGGCCGGCCGCAGGTTCCGGGCCAGCTCGCGCAGCGGTCGATGGTCGGCGACGGTGTAGAGGTTGGGGGCCAGCCAGCGGTCGGTCTCGGCCATCGCGGCGGCCTCGAGACTCCAGCGTTCGCCGAAGCCGGGCAGTCCGGCCAGCTTGTGCTGGCGGCGGATCAGCCGTCCGACGGGGAAGTCGGTCTCGACCTCGGCGCCGCGCAGCTCGAGGGGCCCGGCCAGTTCGAGGTAACGGGACCAGCCGTCGAAGACGCGGGCCGCCTGGTCCTCGACAGAGTTCCAGTACTCCGGAGCGGCCTTGAGCTCCCCGGCGTTCAAGGCGCGCTGCAGAGCCGCAAGGGCCTCGTCGAGGGCTCGGGTGCGGGCGGCCAGCTCGCCCCAGACCACGGTCAGGGTCCGGCCGGCCAGCATGGTTGTCAACTGCTCGGCCCAGATGACCTCGCCGGCGGGGCTGCGCACGGAGCGGCGCAGCTCGGCGGCATCGCCGAAGAGCGGCCCGCCGGGAACGAAGTCGTCCAGGGTGGGTAGGCGTTCGGCCTCAGCCCGCTCGAAAACCTCTCCGCCGGAGAGCTGGTGCAGGCGGCCGCAGTCCGGACAGGCGGCCTCGTCGCCGTCGGAGCCGGCCACGCCGAAGGCCGCGCCGCAGCGCCTGCAGGTCGTGTGACGCGGCTTGCCGCTCCCGGCGAAGACCAGGGGCAGGCCGCACTCGACGCAGGGCGTGAAGGGCAAGTCACGCAGGTGGCTCTGCTCCGTCGCGCAGCGCGGGCAGGTGGACTTCCGCCCCGGAATCAGACCGTAG
>WJMB01000265.1 GCA_014728185.1 Candidatus Coatesiibacteriota bacterium | reverse complement strand
TCGACCTGGGCGTTCTGGATCGACTCGGCCAGGCCGTCGAAGGCCGCCGTGACGGTCTCGGAGTGCAGGGCCGCGATCAGGACCGCCGCCTCGTAACGCAGCGTCCAGGGCAACTCGCCGTCCAGGGGCGTCGCGGCGGTGTGCCCCGCGTACCAGGGGGACTCGGGACGCTTGTACTCGGGCAGGTAGACCTCGCTGCCGCTGAGCTCCGGTGGGCCGCCGTTGAGGTGGACGGAGATGAAGAGGTCGGCGGCGAGCTCGTCGCTGGTTCGGGCGCGCTCGCGCAGCCCCACGGCGTAGTCCGCCGTGCGGGTCAGGATCACTTCGACGCCCAGGCCGGACTCCAGCAAGCCCGCCAACTCGTAGGCGATCTCCAGCACCAGCTCTTTTTCGAACACGCCGCTGCTCACTCCGCCGGCGCCGGTCCAGCGCCCGCCGTGGCCGGGATCGAGGACGATCCGACGCAGGCGCAGATCGGTCTCATTTACGATGGATCGCTCCCCGCCGCTCAAGCGCCAGCTCAGCACACCGATACCGCCATTGCGGCTCCACTCCGGCTCCAGGGGCGCCGCGGAGGCGGTGTCCGCACGTTCAAGAGTGAGCAGGGCGCCCTCGGGCGTGGGTTCGAGGGTCGCCCGGCGCAGCGGCGACGGACCCGTCACGACGCGGGCTTCGTCGATGGCGAGGCCGCCGATCAACCAGCCGCCGTCGACGGCGACGACCGCCGGGGGGTCGTCGGTATCTTCAACACCGCTCAGGCTGACAGCGACGCGGGCGTCCTCCCCGTCGGCCCAGGCGTTGAGGGCGGCGACGGTCCAGGCTCGCTCTTGATTGACGGCTAATGCGCCGGCGGTGAGCGCCGTCACCAGCAACAGGACCGCGCGGCGGCTTCGGTTAGTGTCCAAAGGTGATACCAGTGGTTTCGGGTCTGAGGGGGTGGAAGCCGGAAAGCTCCGGCTGGACTGCAGAGGCTGTAGCGCACACATCCCGGTGGCGCCGCGGGGGGACGGTGAAGGCTGTCTCATCGGCAACAGAATGCCACGCCTTGCATCCGAGACCGACGGACGCCTGACACGCGCAAGGCGAACGATGGCGCCGCCGACCCGGTGCGGCGAACTGCTTGAGGAGAGTCCCGATCGGGGCGGCTAGTTCATCCGCTCTTCATAATCGGCGATGTAGTCCGCCACGCCCCGGTAAACGGCCTCGGCCACCCGGCGGTAGCCCTCGGCGTTGGTGTAGCGATAGCCCTCGTCGGGACTGCTCATGAAGTAGCTCTCGACGAGGATGGCGGGCATATGGGTGCCGCGCAGCACGGCGAAGTTGTCCTGCTTGACGCCGCGGTCGGTAAGGCCCAGCTCGTCGAGGAGCTCGCGCTGGACGCAGCGGGCCAGGCGGGCGGACTCGTCGAGCACCTGGGTCTGGTAGACGTCGGAGAGGATGAAGTCGAGGACGGAGCTGTTGATCTGGTCCAGATAGGGGTCGCTTTGGAAGTCGGCGTTCTCCTTCATCGCCGCGGCCCGGGTCTCGGTGGCTTGGCCCGAGACCAGGTAGAAGGTTTCGGTACCGTGGGCCGAGCGCGGCCCGCCGTTGAGGTGCAGGCTGATGAAGAGGTCGGCGTCGACGTCGTTGGCCATCAGGCAGCGCCCCTTGAGGCCGACCTCGTAGTCGTCGTTGCGCGTCAGCACGACCTCGACGCCCAGGTTGTCCTCGAGCAGGCGCTGGAGGATGCGGGCCTGCTCCATCACGGCGGTCTTCTCGGCGATGGACTCGTCGGGCAGGGCGGTGCCGGTCCACTTGGGGCCGCCGTGGCCTGGATCGATGACGATGCGCTCGATGCGCGCCCCGGCGCCGAAGTCCGCCGTCGACACCGACGAGCCCTCCTTGGGGGTCACGTCGACGCAGACCTGGAAGGGGTCGCGCTTGGCGTAGGCCCGGTAGGAGTAGGATCCCGGGGCCAGGGTGATCAGCAGCAGGGCGTCTCCGCCGTCGGCGACCACCCGGACGCCCTCCACGGCTCCGCGGCCGTCGCGCTGGAGCGTCGAAGACGGTGCGGCGTCCTCGATGCGCACGCTGAGGGTGTCTCCGTCGGCGCTAAGGCCGAACTCGGCCTCGTCGTCCAGGGCCACCACCACCCAGGTCCCCCGGCTGGTGGTGCCCAGGTTGACGCTGCGGGCGCGGTTGGCGAGCGACGGAGCGATCAGCGAAAGGACCGCCGCGGCCGTCAAAACAAGGGCGCTGGGCCTGGTGTTCTTCATCGTTGCAAGCCCCCGGGGGGCGGCTGTTGGTGAACGGCAATCCAGGTAAACTCTCTGCTCGCCGACAAACTGCTTGTATCCGCTCGTTGTCGGCGGCATGAAACCAGATGCAATCCAATCGGACGCATCTTATTGGAAGCATCCGCTTTGAGCACGTCTGGTTATGCCACCGAGCAACGCACAAACTGAAATAACTAGCACAGCTACAAGCCACTCCATATCAAGCTATTAGCTATATATGCCTGCTTAAGCGCGTGTAATAATCCCTAGCCGATTATCCACAGAGCATACACCTCGTAGCCGCCACTTTTTGCCTGCTTCTATTTCCGCTTCCAAGTGACAGGCACTCCTACTACTATATGTATATTATCAGCGAATTATAATCAACACCTGGTCCGGACGAAGCACACGATCCCATTCACTCTTTCACAAGATGCTAGAAGTATGCCTCAAGAATTGGCGCCTAATGCGCTTGGCGTATCTACCAATTGTAACCGCTTGTCATGTGACAGGTGCCTGGTGACCAATACGCAAAGCATCATTGTATGGCCGGTGGGATCCGGCGCGTCGTGTAATATCTTCTCCCATCGACAAGACCCTCAAGACCGCATCAGCTTCCAAGCACCATACGACACTGCAACGACATACGTTCCCGGGTGGATCACTCGAACCAGGCTCAGCCGCCGTGGCGGCGCATCTCGCGCATGGCGGACCGGGCGCGGCGTTTGTCCTCGCGCTCGCGGATGGACTCCCGCTTGTCGTACTGACGCTTGCCCCGGGCCAGGCCGATGCGCAGCTTGGCGAAGGCGCCGCGGAAGTAGAGCTCGAGGGGGACCAGCGTCATGCCCTTGCGGTCGACGGCGGCGGCCAGGCGGTTGAGCTCGCGGCGGTGCAGTAGCAGACGGCGCGGGCGGTCCTCGTCGTGGCCGAAGTCCCCGGCGGGTCCGTAGTGCGAGACGTGCATCCCGACGATCCAGGCCTCGCCCTCGACCACCTTCACGTAGGCCTCGGCGATGGACACCTTGCCGGCGCGGATGCTCTTGACCTCGCTGCCCGCCAGAGCCAGGCCCGCCTCGAGGGTGTCAGTGATCTCGAAGTTATGTCGGGCCTTGCGATTCCGCGCAATTGTTTTGGTGTTGCTTTTGCTCATCGCCGTCCACTTGATGATTCCTGAGGTTTTCCCGGTAGCTGGTCGAGGATGCCGCGCCGTGTGGCACGCTTCGGGCGCGTGCCGGAGAATGCTTAAGTATAGTCCAGCTCCCCGGCCTTTACAACCGCGGCGGGGCGGTATAAGATATCAAACGAAACCCCAGCCACGGCGGAGCGATGCCCATCGAGTACATCATCTCCCACGACTGCCCGGTCAAGCGCGCCCTCGAGGGCGAGACCGCCTTCATCACCGCCTGCACCTGGCGGATGCTGGCCAAAGCCGCCAAACGGCAGGCCCGCGACGAGGATGTCAACTTCGGTGAGGTCCAGGTCGTCCACCGCTTCATCACCCTGGACGGACTGACCGAGATCAGCGAACCACTGACCGAGCTGATGCGCGAGACGGAGAAGCTGGAGGCCCTGGCCTACCACTGCGAGGACTGCCCGGCCTGTGCCCTCGACGAGACCTTCGGCTGCTTCGGCACCCTGGCCTATCCCCTGAGCGGCGAGGTCGAGGACTGGCTGCATTTCGTCGTCGACCGCCCCTGGCCGCGCCGTCTGCTGCGGGCCTGGCGGAATTTCTTCGACGCCCGACAGGCCGACCCCGCCCGCATCGCCCAACTGCGCAGCCGGGGCGAGGAGTTCCTCGAGGGCAAGGGCGCTTGGGGGCTGCACGTCCGCGCCGAGGACGACGAAGACGGCGACGGCCTGGACATCAACGCCGACGAGGTGCTGGCGGCTCTCTTCGCCGGGGGTGAGCTCGGCGGCGTCGAGGCCCTCTTCCTGCTCGACCTGATGGACGCCCTCGACGACGACGTCGACGAGGAGGGCGTCGAGGACCGGCCGGTCCTCGAGATCGAACTCGACGGCGAGACGGCGGTCTTCGCTTTGGACCTCTACCCCGAGTCCACCGACGACCCGGCGATCATCGACGTCAAGGCCTACCTGGCGGCCCTGTTCTACGCCGCCGCCCTGGGCGTCGAGCTCCACGTGGACCTGTAGGGACGCTGATCAAGCGTGATTCCATGGCGGGCGGCCGAGCAACCGGCCCCCGCCGTTTTCCTATCTTTACACCCGGGGCCTCCGGACCGCCTCCCGGGTGGACCGGTCGCGCGGTGAGAGTGCCGCCTAGCACGGAGTTCAGCGAGCCGCACGCTCCGCCTTGAATGGAGCCACGTTGTTGGCGACAGCGGAAGCTTTACGCTATACTTGTCAAACGTATCGTCCCGCTTTTTCGTATCGTAATCGACTCACTCAATACCCTCGTTCAAGGGGAAGGTCGTCCATGAAGCATTTGTTGGTATTCCCCCTCGCCCTCGTCCTGGTTCTGGCTACCGCCGCCGGGGCGGACATGGGACCCAAATCCGGCCCCGGTGATCTGGCCTGGATAATGCTGGTCAGCATCTCGGCGGTGGTCATCCTGGGCGGCGCCGTCTACGCTCTGCTCACCCTCGACGACGACACCGACGATCCCGCCGCCACCAGCATCGGCGGACGCTTGAGCGACGCCCTCACCGGCGAGCCCCTGGCGGGCGTCCGGGTCCTGCTCTACGAGGATTGGACGGACGCGGCGACCCCGGCCGACCGCTCCGGGTACTTCATCGCCGAAACGCTCACCGACGCCGAGGGAGCCTTCAGCTTCACGATCGAGCCGGGGAGCTATCTAATTCTTTGTAAAGCCGAAGGTTACGAAAAAACCGACCAGCGGTCGGTTTCCGTCGACGAGGGCGAATCGGCGACGCTGCTGATCCGCCTGACGCCATTGGTCGAAGCCCCGCCGGACTAGAAAAACTCCGCGGTGTAACCAGCCATTTTGATAACCTCGCCAAACCGGAGGCACCCATGCGAAAGCCGCTGAGCCTGCTGTTGCTCCTAGCCGCCGCCTGCGCGGCCAACCCCCTGCCCGCCGAGGAGATGATCCCCGGCGCCACCGTCGAAGGCCGGGTCTTCGACGCCGAGACCGGCGAGCCCCTGGAGGGCGCCCTGGTCTCCATCTACCAGCTCCCGGCGCTGCCTGCGAACCCGGAGGACTACCGGGCCTGGAACCACGATGACACCACGGTCGTCGCCAACGCGACCACCGACGAGAACGGTGCCTTCAGCGTCGTGGTCTCCTGGGGCTACTACCAGCTCTACTACTCGGCCCGCAACCACGACGTCGGCTACTCCGAACCCTTCGAGCTCGCGGTCAAGGAGGTCTACAGCGTCGAGGTCTCCCTGCCCTTCCAGGAGGAGGCCGTGGCCCGCAAGCCCAACCTCTACCTCTACCCCGTCGAGGAGACGGCCATCGCCGTCGAGCTGGCCTTCCCCGCCGGCGGGCGGGTGCTGGAGAGCAACCCGCTCTACGAGGGCGGTTGGAGCACCACGGTGCGTCCCGACGGCTCCTTCGGCAGCGGCTATCGCTTCTTCTTCTACGAGGCCGAGACGCCGGACAACTGGGTCCGCGAGCGCGGCTGGCTGATCGAGAAGGAGAACCTGGAGTCCTTCTTCCGCGAGAACCTGACCGCCTACGGCTTCCGCGGCGCCGAGATCGAGGACTTCATCGAGTACTGGGTCCCCGAGCTCGAAGCGATGGAGGAGCCCCAGTTCATGATCTACCCTCAGACCACCGAGATCATCGACCCGCTGATCGAGTTGGACATCCAGCCCGCTCCGGACAGCCTGCTGCGACTCTATTACGTCATAGACAACTGCGAACCCCTCTTCGCCCTGGTCAGCCCGCCCGAGATCCCCGCCTTCGAGCGCGCGGGCTTTACCGCCGTGGAGTGGGGCGTGGTGCTGGACAACGTCAGCGGCCGCCAGGTCAAATAACCCCGGGAGGCAGTGATGCGCAAGGTGATCCCCCTCGTTATCGCCCTGGCCGCCCTCGCGGCGGCTGAGGCACCGGACGACTTCGCCGCCCTCGAGGGCCGGGTGGTCTACGCCGACGGATGCGCCGCCCCCGGCGCCGTCGTCGAGCTGTACCCGACGACGACTGTGGAAATCGAAGAAGAGGAGAAGAGCGTCGAGCGCGAAGGGGAGCGCCTGGTTCCCGTCGAGGAAGCCTGGCCCTACCCCGGGGGCGACCCCGCCTATTCGGTGACCGCCGACGATGAGGGCCGCTACCGCCTGGAGCGCGTCATGCCCGGCGTCTACGACATCTACTGCTTCGACGCGGACGCCGAGCCGGACTTCGCCGTCGCCGTCGAGCTGGCCGCCGGAGAGACCGTGGTCCGGGACTTCACCCTCTACCCGATGATGGAGGTCGAGAAGCCCAACATCTATCTCTACCCCGTCGAGACCGAGTTGATAACAGTTACGCTGGGCTTTCCCCAGGGCGGCGAGGTGACGGTCAGCGAGCCCGTCTACGAGAGCGTCTGGCGGGTCTTCGCCGATCCCGATGGAACGCTGCGCGAGGTCCAGGAGCTGCACTGGGACACCCCCGACGGGTCGGGCCACGCCCTGGAGCCACGCCCCGAGCCGATCCACGAATACCTGTTCTACGAGGCCGCCGCGCCGGACCGCTGGCAGCGCGAGGCGGGCTGGGTGGTCGCCACCGAGAACCTGGAGACCTTCTTCCGCGAGACCCTGGCCCACAT
>WJMB01000264.1 GCA_014728185.1 Candidatus Coatesiibacteriota bacterium | reverse complement strand
GAGCTACACCGACTACGTGATCTACACGGTCTACATGGTTCATGAACCCGCGCGCATCCCCGCGATCTACCAGGGCGCTGCGAGCAACCTGCCCAGCGGCACCCCCTTCCTGGTCAACGCCTTCCAGGGCCTGCGCGACGGCATCTTCACCGAAGCCGAAGCCGCCGACATCTCCCGCTACTTCGGCCGTCCCACCGAATCCACCGATGAAACCGCGGTGCGCGGATACGGCGTCGATGATCAGTACATCTTCCACTGGGACACCCCGGGCGGCAACTTCCGCATCTGGTGGGCCGAGAACGGCTTAGACGGCATCCCGGACTACGTCAAGCAGGACAACAACGGCAACGGCATCTACGACTACATCGAGGTCCTCGGCAACGCCATGGAAGAGGTCCTGGCGATGAACGACCAGCTCGGCTGGGACACCCCGCCCAAGGACGGCGACTGGTATCCCGAGGGCGCCGACTACGGCTACATCGACGGTGATTCCGAAGACAACTGGACACGCTGGGACGTCTATGTTCGTGACGTCGGTGAGCCCATGGCCTACGCCCAGGCCGAGTACTACCTCGACGACACCATCGAAGTCGACGCCGCCGGTCATATGGCCTTCCGCTGGGGATGGGCCTACGAAATCGTCGACGATGACTACGTTCTCGATGAAAACGTGCTTAAATCCACCGCCGCCCACGAGTTCAACCACATCACCCAGTTCGGCGTGGCCGTGGATGAACCCAGCCACTTCCTGGAGAAGACCTCGGTCTTCTTCGAGGAGATCAACTACCCCGAGTTCAACATCTATCAGGTCAGCCGAATCGGCCCTTTCATGTCCTCCCCCCACGTCGGTCTCACGCGCAACGAGGGCCGCTCCTGGTATAACAGCACCATCTGGGCTCACTACCTGGAGAGTCTCTACCGCCAGGACGACCTGGATTCCTCGATGAAAGACCTCGTCGATTCCCACGATCAGCAGAACTCCCTGATCATGGCCTGGGAAGACTACTGCCAGGCGACGGCTTCGCGTGATCTGACCTACAACGAGGGCATGGAGTTGATCTTCCAGGACGCCTACGGCGACACCCACGACTTCCCGGAAAGCTACGGCGCCGCCGGCTGGGCCTTCAACGTCTTCAACCGCTGGCTCTGGTTCACCGGTGGTCGCGCCTCTCACCGCGTTGGTTACGCCAACAATCTGGGCTACCACTTCTTCGACGATTACCAAACTGGTGAGCAGAACCCCCGCGCCTTCGCCCAGGTAAACGACATCGAACCCGAGGGCACCCGCGAGTGGACCGGCACCCAGGTGATGAACAACGATTACATCCGTCAAGAGGTTCATTACGACGGATCTGACAACATTTATGGCGCGCCCGACGGTTGGGGTTCCTACTTCTGCCACATTATCAGCCTGGGCTCTCTCGATCCGTCCGAAGACGACCTCGTGTTGGCGTTCAAGGCCGATCCGAACAACGTCGAAGACTCCGCCTACTGGGGCGGCAACTACTTCGTGATGGATTCCGAAACGACCCAGGCCTCCTGGCAGGACGACGCCGATGATTACCGGATGCATACCTTCGGAGACAAGGGCATCATCCGCATCAACGACGCCTCCAGCTATCATGAAATCGCTTTCAGCCCCCATGTGCTGGTGGACAACGGCGACAATCTGGACTCCAACTACCAGATCTGGCGTGACCAGACCGGCGATCGCACCCCCCCGAGCTTCGAAACCGCCGACGGCGGTATGATCACGATCAACCGCATCCCCGGCTTCCATACCCACATCGACTTCACCGCCACGCCCAACGAAAAGCTCTTCGCCTGCCCGCGCTTCACCCTCCACCTGACCGACACCGACGGCGAGCTCCACACCTACGAGATCAACGGCTTCCAGCCGGGCAACGACGCTTACGAGTTCAACGACTGGGATGAGGGCAGCAACATCTACACCGCCACCTGGACCATGTCCAGCGGTATCGAAGGTACCGCCGACGTAACGATCGAAGCCTGCGATCTCGTCGGCAACTACCTCGAAACCACCATGAACGACTTCCTCTCCATCGCCGATATCGACGACAACGGCGGTGTGGTCGGCATCGACGCCGACGCCAGCCTGGAGATTCCCCGGGACGCCCTCGAGGGCTCCAGTACCGTTTCGATCCTGGTCCGTCCGGACATCACCGGCGGCCTGCTCGAAACCCGCGCCCTCTCCAGCGCTCCCACCGAGAGCAAGAACTTCGCCGCTCCCGCCGCGATGACCCGCAGCCTGGCCCTCACTTCGGGCGGTGTCGAGGCCTCTTCGACCCCCGATGAAGAGCTGGGTCTCCACGTCGTCGGCTTCGCCTACGACGTCGCCGGGGACGAGGAACTGAGCCGGCGCGCCACCCTGCGTCTGCGCTACGACGACACCGACGTTCCCAACGAGGACCAGTTGGCCCTCTATCGCTGGAACGATCGCGACAGCCGTTGGGAGCACGTCAGCGCCCAGTTCGACCGTCAAGCCGACGAGGTCTACGCCTCCATCGGCGAGTACGGTGTCTACGCCGTCGGCTACGCCGAGATGATCGACGTTCCCGAGGGTCCGGCTCCCGAGCAGCGCTACACCTTCGCTCTCGACCAGAACTACCCCAACCCCTTCACCACTCAGCAGGGTGAAACCACCATCAACTTCACCACCGAGAGCGACGGACCGGTCAGTCTGCGCGTCTACGACCTCTCGGGCCGTCTGGTGGCCACCGTGGTCGACGACAACATCGCCGCCGGCCGCCACAGCGTCACCTGGAACGGCGCCAACGACGGCGGTCGGACCGTTGGCTCCGGTGTCTACTTCTACAAGCTGGACACCAACAACAACTCGGCCACCCGCCGCCTGGTGATCGTCCGCTAGACACCACGGCAAACGCTCTAACCAACCGGGGACCCACGGGTCCCCGGTTTTTTTCTCGGCGCGCACGATCTGCCGTGGTGAAAACGAGCCGTCGCCCCGTTGCGACCGAGTGGTCCGGGTCAAGCCGGAGCGGCTTTGGTATAATCAATCTCCAGGTCCAACGGCCATCACACAAAACCGGCGGTCCAGCACAATGCGCGTTACCATCTGTTACGACAATACGACCCGTCGGGACGACTGCGGCGCGGACTGGGGTTTCGGCTGCCTGGTCGAGGCCCACGGTCGGCGACTCCTCTTCGACACCGGCACCAAGGGCGGATTGCTGCTCTCCAACCTGGCCGCCCTGGAGGTCGACCCCGCCTCCATCGATACCGTGATGATCTCCCACCAACATTACGACCATCTGGGCGGACTGCCCGAGCTCGTCGAGGCCGCCGGCGCCCTGCCCGTGCATCTGCCCCAGGGCTGTCCCGTGCCGCCCTGCGAGTCCGGGTTCACCTGGAACGCCGGACCCGTCGAGCTGTATCCCGGTCTGCACTCAACCGGCACCCTCCTGGGTCTGGAGCAGGCCCTGGTTGTCGAGCTCGAGCACGGCTGCGCCGTCATCGTCGGCTGCTCCCATCCCGGCCCCGACGCCTTCCTGCGCTCGGCCCGTCGCATCGCCGAGCCCCGGGTCCTCATCGGCGGCCTGCACGGCTTCCGCAAGGTCGGACGCCTGGAACACCTGGAGCTGATCTGCCCCACCCACTGCACCGTCTTCAAGGGCCGCATCGCCCGCTTCTACCCGGGGGCCTACGTCGAGGGCGGCGTGGGGACGGTCATCGAGTTCGACTGATCCGGCCCCAAATGCGAGCCCCGAGGTGTCGACGTCGATAAGCTTTGGAATAGAAAGTGGGTTGCTTAACAGTGACTCGGTGTCCCCGATAAACCACATACCGGCAGCGCGTCAGGATTCGGGTTCATCGCTGGAAACTGGACGATGATCGTCAGCCCGCCAAGCGACATCGCGGAAGGGGGTTATGCACCGCCTGCCGAGCTATCCCGGATCGATGAGGGGACAAACCCCCAGGAACGGCTAAACCTGCTGGTGGAACGCCTTTAGCCATTACGTCATTAAATATCATAATACTATTCAACACGATGATAAGCATAAATAGCATCGAATACCCTGACCGAACCTGATCGTGTTTGTAACCTGCTGATAATTCCAGGGATGATTCTCTCGGACTTGTCACGAGACGAGCTTTTTAGAATTGCATGGGATTATCACACGTTCCTGAACAGGCATATATCACTAATAACTTGTTATCATGTACTTTATAGCTGCGCAAGCTGTCACTGCCCGTGCATTGCTAGGTGGCATAAAACAGACGTGCTCTAAGAGGGCGCTTCTATGAGCACGCTGAGAGTCGGGAAGTCGCGACTCCTGTTTTGCATCCGGGCATCCCAGGTTTAAGTATGACTATACGCTTTCATATAGCGACTTTAGCAGGTATGATATCTTTTTGTCTCGTCTAAAACAGCCTTGCGTGAGATAGTTGTCAGCACTTCCTTTCTAAATGTCGCTCTTTTGCGTTTTCGATGTAGGTTCAGTTTCAGGTGACAATCCCAATGGCAATTAAGAAAAGTGTCATCCTTGGCAAACCCAGATATCAGCGCACTTGTATATGCTCGGACAGCAGATTGCCCCTGACTCCTAAATGTCGTACGGATCATCACAGAATTCCAAACAAACATCGATAGCCAAGGGTGTTGCTTTTCAGTCGGCATTACGTTCTGCTTTGGCTGTCACACGCGCTTTTACAGGTGTTTTTCGCCAGGCATCACACACGATCCAGGACCGGCTACTCACACAATACGTTCTTAAATCGAAAACCGGCAGATACGAGGGCATGTCGAATAACACTGGTTTGCAACCTTGCCGCACCGGGACTATCTAGTTATCAAGGCTAGTCAACGGCCGGTTTTGGGTCCAATCGGCACCTTCCGGGCTCATAGTGTCAATCAGTTGTATCAAGCACGCCGGGTCTGCCACCAAGGCATCCAAGAGGTATGTGGAAACCCAGTTGTCCGCCGACTGCATATATCTAGTCGTTATCCAGCAACACCGTGGTCCGTGCCAGTTATGCGACCCCATATCTTTTCAAGTGCGAATGATCATCCCTTCTGCCAATCCCTTCGATAACCCCCCTCCCCCGCGACTGGAAACCGCCATGCGCAACCTCCTGCCCCGTTTCATCCTGGAACGCCTGCGGGCCGGCGAGCGGCGCGGCGGCTTCGACGCCGTTGCCCTGTTCTCCGACCTGAGCGGCTTCACCGCCCTCACCCGGCGGTTGTGCCGCCACGGACCCGAGGGCGCCGAGGTGCTGGGCGGGATCATCAACCGGGTTTACGGGCGGATGATCGGCGAGGTCCAGCGCGACGGCGGCCTGATCACCGGCTTCGCCGGCGACGCCGTGAGCATCCTGCTTCCCGGGGCCGGACCGAGGGAAGGCATAGACCTGGCGCGACGCATCCAGCGGGTGGTGGAGCGGTACGGGCGCAGCGACACCCGTTTTGGTGTTTGCCGCCTGACCCTCACCCAGGGCCTGGCCCGAGGTCCCGTCGAGTGGGGTATCGTCGGCGACGAGCGACTGGCTTACTACTTCAAGGGGCGCCCTCTGGTCGAGAGCGCTCGGCTCAGCGATACCGCCGAACCCGGAGAGATTTGCGGTTGCGCCGCCGACGGCTTTCCCGAGCTGGTTGATCCTGTAGGCGAACACGGTGCGCGGAGCGTCCGGAATAATCTCGGCCGGATTCGCGAGCTGAGCCGGCGTTTGGGGCGGCGCTTCCTGCCCGAAGCCGTCATCGCCGCTCCCCGCAGAGGCGAGTTCCGCGATGTAGCCCCGGTCTTCGTCGGCTTCGACGACCGCCCCAACCGAAAGCTCGGCGCGTTGGTCCAGCGAGTGCTGGAGCTTACCTCGATGTACGGCGGCTACCTGACCGGAATCGAGTTCGCCGACAAGGGTCCGGTGATGCTGGTTCTCTTCGGCGCTCCGGTGGGCTACGAGGACACCCGGCGGCGCGCCGCCGGTTTCGTGGCGGAGCTCGGTTCCTCCGTCGGCGGCCTGCGCTGCGGACTGGCCTTCGGCACGCTCTACGCCGGTCTGATCGGCTCCAGTCGACGCTGCACCTACTCGGTCATCGGCGACGCAGTCAACCTCGCCGCCCGGCTCTGCCAGCGCGCCGCCCCCGGGGAGACCCTCCTCGACGAAGCCTGCGCCGCGGGCCTGCGCGCGTCCTACCGCACTGCGTCGGTAGCGGGTTTGCGCCTCAAGGGTCACGAGCAACCCGTCACGGCTCGCCGCCTGCTGGAGGCCCTCGGGCGGAGCTCCATCCCCGCAGCCCAAGGACCGCTTTACGGTCGTGAGGAAGAGCTGGAGCGCCTGCGCGGTTTCACCAAACGGCTCGGAGAGGGCGGTTTCGCCGGTGTCGCCCGAGTCCACGGCGAGGCGGGAACGGGCAAGAGCCGTCTGGCCGCCGAAGTGATCAACACCGGCGCGAGTCGCTTTCAGACTGTGGTCCTCGAGGCCGACGCGATCCTGCGGCGCAGCTTGCATCCCGTCGTCGCCTTCCTGCGGCGCTTCTTTAGTCAGAACGACGGGGCGGATCGGCGGTCAAACCGTCGCGCCTTCGAAGCCGCTTTCCAGCGACTGCTCGATAGAGCCGGGTCTGACGACGAGAGATTCGAGGTAGACGGTCCAGCCGGTCAGGCCGGCCCGTTGCTCGGTCTGCTGGGCCTGGACAATCCTGATGATGATCCAGGTCTGCCCGCCGAGGCCCTGTTCACCGCCCGGTTGTTCGCCCTGCGCGGTTTCTTCCACCTGCTGGCGCGGGGCGAGCCCCTGCTGTTGATCGTCGAGGACCTGCAGTGGATCGACGCCGACACCCGAAGCTTGCTGCAACTGCTGACCCGGCGCGCGACTGGGGTGCCTCTGGGACTGCTGGTCCTCTCGCGCTACGACGACGACGGCCGCCCACCGGTCCTGAAGATCGACGAGGGGGTGCCCGTCATCGAGCTGCGCCTGGACGAGCTCGACGCGGACGCCTGCCGCCGTTTGGTCGAGGAACGCCTCGGAGCGGCGGTGGAGCCCGGTCTCTTCCATCACCTCCTGCAGCAGACCGGCGGCAACCCCCTTTACCTGGAGGAGTTCGCCGACTACCTGGCCGAGCTGAAGCTGCTGCGCGAGACGAAAAACGGTCTGGAGCTGATCGAGCGCGACACCGGCCTGCCCGGCGGGGTGCGCGAGTTGATGGTGGCCCGCCTGGACCGGATCCCCGGTGAGCTGCGCGAGTTGGTCAAAACGGCGGCGGTCCTCGGGCGCGAGTTCGACGCCCGCATTCTGGCCGACATGCTCGAGCGTTCCATGCCCGAGGATCTCTTGGGCGAGGGGCGGCGCAAGCTGATTTGGATCGCCGTTCACGAGCTGCTCTACCTCTTCCGTCACGCCCTGCTGCGCGAGGCCGCCTACGCGATGATGCTGCGCGAGCGGTTGCGCGAACTCCACGCCGCCGCAGCCCGGGCCATCGAGGAGCGTTACGGCGACGACGTCGCCCGCAGCCATGAGCTGGCCCACCACTACCGACTGGCCGAGGAGACCTCCCGGGAGATCGTCCACCTCCGCCGCGCCGCCGCCAACGCCTACGAAAACTATCTCAACACCGAGGCCCTGGAGCTCTACCGCCGACTGCGTGAGATCACCCCCAAGCCGGGCGAGGGCCTGGACGCCCGGTTGCAGATCAGCCGACTGCTGCACCGCATCGGCCGCTGGCCCGAGGCCCAGCGTGAGGTCGAGGATGCCCTTGGCGACGCCGCCGCCCTGGGTGATGCGCATCTCGTGGCCCGCTGCCGCCTGCTCTACGGCTATCAGCTCCAGTTCGTCTCCCGTCTCGACCGGGCCGAGGAGCAGCTTCGACCCGCCCTGGAGCATTTCGCGAAACATGGACCCCTAGAAGAGCAACTGGACGCCCTGGGAGCGCTCTCCCTGGTTCAACAGGGGCGCGGCGATTTCATCGAGGCGCGCCACTCCCTCGAACGCGCCCTCGAAGACGCCCGTGATCTGCCCGACGGAGCACTGGAACGCAAGCTGTTGGGTCGGCTGGGGCTGGTCTGCTACGAGCTGGGCCGCTTCGACGAAGCCCGTCGCAGCCTGGAGCGGGCCCGGGAGGCCTGCCGCCGCGACGGCGACCAGTACGGTCTCTGCCACATCCTGGGCAACCTGGGCAACATAGCCCTGCAGCGGCGCCGCCTCGACGAGGCCCTGGAGCGCTACCGCCACGCCCTGAACATCGCCGAGCGGATCGGCTCGCGGATGGACATCGGCCACGCCCTGGGAAACATCGGCATCATCCACCTCTACCGCTTCGAACTCGCCGAGGCCCGTGACCGCTTCGACCAGCTCGAGGAGCTGTCCCTCCAGCTGGGCAACCGGACCGATCTGGCGATGGCACGAGTCAACCGAGGACTGGTGCTGATCGAGCTGGAACTCTTTGACGATGCCGAGGCCGACTTCAATTCGATGCTCGAACTCTCCCGCCGCGCCGGAGACAAGGCCGGGGTCAGCTACGCCCGCTTCTGCCTGGGTTGCGCAGCCTTGGGGCGCGGCGATCACCGGGCGGCCGTCGCCCATCTGGAGCAGGCCCGCGAGCTGGCCGAGTCGATCCAGATGACCCACTACGTGCCCATCTACAACTGCCGCCTGGCCCAGCTCCACTACGAAAACGGCGATATCGAACGCGCCGCCGAGATCATCGCCGCCCTGAAGCCGCGCCTCGAGTCCGACCAGCACACCGAGGCCCGCCTTGCCGTAGGCCGCCTGGAGTTGCTCATCGAGCGCCGCCGGAGTCTCCTGCGACACCAGGACGTCGAAAAACGTCTGTCCGCGCTGAAGGCCCTCTGCAGCAGCGAGATCGAAGAGCTGAATCTGTTCTACGACCGCTGGCGACTGACCGGTGACGAGGAGGCCCGACGCAAGGCGCTGGACGTTTTCACGGAACTCGTCAAGCGATACGACCTGCCACGCTTCCGTCGCCGACTAGACGAGCTGAACTCGGGCATTCCGGACCTGAAGCGTCTCTAGGCTCTGCTTTCTCTGCCGTGATCCTCCGGACACCGCCCTGGGGGCGCGTTCTTTTCATCATGCGAACCTGCGAAGATAGCGGGAGCGCAGGGATTCGTCCCGACGGATCGTCTTCGTCACAGCCACAGCTCAGGGCGTCGATTCTGGATGGCGGCCGGTGGGTACCGGGGCTTATCCCGGTAATGGATTATCACCGACCGATCCTGTATCGGCGGCACTCAGGATGCTCCCTGGCGGCAGCGACTTGCCGTTACCAGGCACGCCCCTGAAGACAAGAAACAGGGACGCCCGGGCGTCCCTGTTTGTCATATGTCAGCTGATTGGTTTTCCAGTTTAGTCAGCGTCCCCGTCCCGCTTGGGAAAAAGCTGTCTGCGCAGGTTCTCGGCCAACTCGCGGCGGCGGGCGCTGGAAAGGGAATCGGTGTAGCGAGCGGCGTAGGCCACGACCGCTTCGCCGTTGCCATCGGAGGCGGCGAGCTCATCCTGAAGGCCGCTCAGGACCTGGCTGACCCGCGCGGCCTCGCCGACCTGGAGGACCTCGTTGCGGCCCGCGTCGATCCGCAGTATCAGGTAGACCCCGGCGCGCTGCTCCAGCATGGCCGGTGAGCGGTAGGGGCCGGAGAACTGCTCGCCGGCGATAATGATGGGCATGGAGCCTCCTCGAAAATGCGACCGAACAGAGTATAGCAGGAGGACAGTAAAACGACCGCGTTATTTACCACATGAATTGTGGATAACCGTTCAACCGGTTGAGGTGACAGTCCTTTCGGGGTGTGAAAAACCGGCGCCCCGGCGGGGCCGAGGTACCGGTTGCGGGGGATGATGATCCGTCACGACTGAAGCTGGAAGCCCGGCTACCCGTTGTGCGCGGCGTCACCGCCCCACATCGCCCAGCCGGTCAGCTCGTCGTCGCCGGTGTCGAAGCCGTAGAGGGTGCCGCGATCGGTGCCCACATAAACCCAGCCGTCCCAGAGGGCGGGTTGAAAGCGGATCGGCTCGCCGATCTCCACGCTCCAGAGCAGCTCGCCGTCCTCGGCGTCCAGGCAGAGCACGTAGCCGTCCTCGGTGCCGATGACCAGCTTGTCGCCGGCGAAGGAGGGCGGGGTGAGCATCCGGCCGCCCAGGCGCTCGCCCGCGGGCTCGTAGACGTACTCGAAGAGCACCTCGCCGGAATCGATGTCGGTGCAGATTACTGCGTCGCCCTGGGAGGCCCAGGAGCGGCCGTCCCGGACCACGGGCCGGGAGCCCTGGTAGGCCCAGACACCGGAGACGCTGGAGAGGCCGACGTTACCGGCGGCCTGCTCGAGCTTGGCGGTGCCGGGGGCGCTGGCGAAGCCCACGCTGGCGTCGGCAACGGCCTGTTCCGTGTAGTAGTCCTGATCGATGTTGTAGGAGTGGCGCAGGTAATCGGCTTGGCGGCGCTGCCAGAGCTCTTCGTTGGCGCGCTCGCCGGTGTCTGTGTCGAGCTTGGCCAGACCCTCGTAGGCCAGCAAGCCGTACTCGTCCTCGGTCTCGCCCTCCTCGCGCTGGCTCAGGTAGATCTCTCCGCCGGAGATCCAGGGGGCGCTGGTGGCGGCCATCGACTGCTCGAACAACGTCGCGCCGTCATCGAGCCCGAGGCGGTAGACCGTCCCCTCCAGGCAGGTGAAGTATACCGAGCCGTCGGCGATGATCGGGGCGCTCAGGACCTCGCCGATGATCGGCACGTCCCAGAGCATTTGGCCCGTCTCCAGCTCCCGGGCGGTGATGTGGTGGCCGTCCTGGCCCGGGTAGGTCATCACGATCCGATTGCCGGCGATGGCCGGCTGGGCCATCAGCGGGTCACCGAGCCACTCGCCCCAGACCATCTCGCCGCTGTCGGCGTCGAGGACGTAGAGGATGCAGCTCTCGGTGTTGAAGGCCACCCGTCCCTGGTCGTAAACGGCGGCGGTGGGGCCGTCGTCGCCGGACTTGAACATCCAGGCGGCCGCGCCGTCGTCGGCGGCGAAAGCGTAGAACTCGTAGGAGCCGAAGCCGCCGCCGACGTAGACCAGGCCGTCACCAACCGCCGGGGTGGCCAGGGGCCGTCCGCCGGGGACCACGGCGCGCCAACCCTCGAAGCCCAGGTCGGTCTCGAAGACCGCGATGTCCAGGTCCAGCTCGTCGGGACCCAGGACGGTCTCGGCGGCTGCCTGGGGGATGTCGGACTCGTCATAGTAGCCGCCGTCGAAGTAGGGTTCCTCGTAGTATTCGGAGCCGACAAGCTGGGAATGGTCGGGGGGATAGAGCTCCTCGAGCTGGATGTCGTTGGCGGTGACGGCGAGGACGGTGCCGAGGACGATGAGCAGGGCGATGACGAACCAGGACCGGTACAGCATGGTTACCTCCTTAAGGGGGATGAAAAAGGGCGTTAGTTAGATACGCCGACGGGATGGGAATGGTTGCAGCGGGGCTATGGGCCGGAGGGCGGGGCTTGTCGGAGCGGTCGGACGGCTGAGGAGCCTGTTATCGCATCAGATTATCATTTAGGGATCGTATACCCTGATCGGACCTGATCGCGATTGTATCTTGTTGATATTAGAGGTGATGATCATCAGTAATCCGTCATAAGACGGGCAATCAAAAAGTGGCGGCCAATACGGGTCTGATCTTAAGCTGACCCAGATAACAGCACACTTGTAGATGCCCTGGCGGCAAGTTGCCGCCAGCTCCCAAGTGCCTTAATAACAACCAGTAAGGGCTTACGAGATGAAGGCCTGGTTTTCGAAGGAGTATGTCCGAGGGGGGAAATTACGGCTTGGCAGGCCGCTCCCGATCAGCTTGATTTGGTCCGAGCATATACCATGAAGCCATATCTTTAATTAGATGCCGGCGCCAGGGGAGGAGCGATCATCCCAAGCGGTAAGTGTGCCGCTTTGCTGAAAACCCCGTCGACGGCCCGGCTCTCGCCGAGCTATCGATGTCAGGGGCGAAGCGAACCGCCGTTGATCAAGGCGGTCCGTCGATCAAAGATTGCCCCTTCAACCTTTACAACCCCGCCCGGGTGATGTACAATACGCCCCCTGTCTGGTTCAAACGCAACG
>WJMB01000263.1 GCA_014728185.1 Candidatus Coatesiibacteriota bacterium | reverse complement strand
TCGACGGCGAACTCCAGCGCCGTCCAGATGGCCAGCTTGACCGTGCTGGGCAGCTTGGAGCGCTCCTCGAGGGTCTTGATACGGCCCTCGACCAGCTCGGCTGCGCGGCGCAGTCGCTCGGGGTCGTCCACCTTGAAGGTGAAACTGTGGCCATGCACCTCGACCGTCGTCGGCGGGGTCTCCTCGAACACGTTGGCGGCCTCCGGAGTGTCGCGTTTCCCTAACGCCGTCATTATAAACGTGTTCCACTACCTTGGCAAGACCGGTGACGACTCAGCGGGCGATATCCAGTCGGAAGTCGACGACCAAGGCCACCTCGGCGTCGACGTGACGGCCGCCGCGCACCGCCGGTTCCCAACTGGTGGTCCAGGCTGACTCGACGGCGGCCCTGTCGACGTCATCACGACCGCTGGAGGCCAGCACACGCACCCGCTGGACGGCGCCGTCGGCGGAAACGTAGATACCCAGACGCACGCCGCCCTCCCAACCGGCGTCGCGGGCCGATTGAGGATAGTCGGGACGCGGCAGGGCGCTGGCCAGTTGCGGCTCGACGTCCGGGGTGTCCACCAGGGTGGGATCGTCGGGATTGACGAAGGGCTCCCAGGGGTTGGTCTCCTCGATGGGCGTGTACTCGGTAATCGGCAGGTCGAACTCCTCGATGACCCCTTCGACGTCGCTGGGCACCGGGGCGGTGAGAACCACCCGCTGCGGTGGGCGCACCTCGGGGATGCGCAGGGTGCGCTGCGGCGGCTCGTAGACCTCCAGGTTCTCTATCCGCTGAGGTTCGCGCTGGAGCCGGAAGGGCCGCACCGGAGGGGCGTAATTGCCCAGGGCCAGCACCACCAGTTGGTGCACCAGCAGTGAGGCCAGCAGGGCCAGGCGGATGGTTTTTCCAATACGGGCTCGTTGTTTCATGCTCTATCCTCCCTCGACAATACAGAGCCTCACCTCTATTACGAGGGAAAATTCCGCGCGGTTCCCCGCGCAGCCGCCCTTGACTATCGGTCCAGCGACGGATAAAATCAATAACGTTATCGGATGCTACTTCGCCGCCGTCCAAGCCGCCAAATCATAACCGCATACGCAGCAGGAAAAGACGCTTCATGCAGTCTGACCGCTTCACCATCATCATTAACCGCGACCGCCTGCTGGGCACCTACCGGCGTGATTACTCGCGCCGTCAGGTCCGTCGCCTGATCCTGATCGTCGCCCTGGTCCTCATCGGCGGGGCGGTGATGCTCTTTTTCTACTCCGACAACGTCCGCAAGAATCTGGAGATATTCAGCCTGGGTCGCCGCGACACCACCCAGCAGGAACAGCTCGAAGCCGCCCACGACCGCATCGCCTCCATCTCCTCGCGCCTCGACGATCTGCGCGAGGTAACCGATGTGGCCCGCCTGTTGCACACCATGCAACCGGTCAACACCACCGAACGCGAGGGCGGCATCGGCGGCGCCGAACTGGGCGGCCGGATCGAGCGCTTCCCCAAAATCTCCAGCTCGCCCCTCGACGATCTGACCCAACGTTACTACGAGCGCGCCCTGCGACTGGACGGATCGCTGAGCATCGAGAACATCCTCGTTCAAGAGACCATCGAACGGGCCCGGCGCGAAGCCGACATCCGGGACCGCACTCCCTCGATCAAACCCGTGGTGGGCCACATCATCAGCTTCATCGGCAACCGCATCCACCCCATCACCGGGCTGATCCACTTCCATCGCGGCATCGACATCTCGGCCGCCTACGGCACCCCGATAATGGCGCCGGCCGACGGCACCGTGGTCTTCGCCGGAACCCGCGGCGGATACGGCACCACCTGCTTCATTGATCACGGCTACGGCTACCAGACCCGCTACGGACACTGCTCGCGCCTGAATGTCAAGGAGGGCGACGAGGTCCAACGCGGACAGGTCATCGCCCATATCGGCTCGACTGGGATGTCCACCGGCCCCCACCTGCACTACGAGGTCCTGGTCGAGGGCAGCGTGACCAACCCCCTGGCCTATATCTATCCGGAGTACGAGTACGATTGATAGTCGAGATATGATGATTTGATAATAAAAAAACGGCGGGAGCGCTCCCGCCGTTTTTATCATCGCCGACAGCCACCCGCCGAAGTCGTCGAGACCCCCACGAGCAGGCCCCGGGGTTGGCACGTTTCTTGCATTGTCGCGCCGGGCCGAGGTGAATAGCGGTGCCGACCACCGTACATAGCGGGTGCCGCGCTGGGTACGCATAGCAAGAAACGTGCCAACCCCGGGGCCTGCATCGCACCGGCTAGGACTCCTGGGCGTCTACCAGCTCGAAGGTCTCGCACTGGGGATTGGCCAGCAGTCCCGCCCGGCGGGCGCGGCAGTCGGCGATCTCCCGGGCGGCTGCGCGGGGCTCGGCGCAATCCAGGGTCAGGGTCCACAGGGTGGCGTATTCGAGGGTTGCGATGGATCCCAGCCCCAGGGTCCTGCGGCAGTAAACCAGGGCGTCGCGGCCGATGAAGTCGTCGCGCTTGCGGACCAGCACGCCGACGCGTCGCCCCGGAGAGGGGTTCTTCTCCGGCGGCGGCTCCAGCGCCGGGGGCGTGCGGTGCAGATGCTTGGCCGGATTGACGAAGCGGCTGGTCTCGAGCAGCAGACTATCGAGCAGCCCGGCGGTGTCGAAGTCGCCGCCGAAGTGCCAGTATTCCTCGCGCCGCAGCCCGACGAGTTCTTCGTGGCCCATCAGGTCACGCAGGGCCAGCTCGGCGCTGACGGCCACGGTGTCCGGTGTCTTGAGTCCGACCAACAGATGCAGCTCGGCCATCAGTTCTCCACCCCCAGGTAGTCGGCCAGCGAAAGGAATATCTTTCGTCCCGGGCCCGCGGTGTTCATCTCGGTTCGGATGGACACGTCCCGGCGTCGCCCGCCCCAATCACCTGGCAGGTAGGCCGGCAGTTGCCAAAGCCAGGCGGCGCGTTCCGGATGGGGCATCAGCGCCAGGACGTTGCCCGCCGGGTTGCGCAGGCCGGCCAGATCGGCCAGGGTGCCGTTGGGGTTGTATGGGTAGCCGGGCTCGTCGCCTCCGTCCGGGGTCACGTAGCGCAGCACGCCCTGTCCGGTGTCCAGGGCTCGTTCGAGGGTCAGCGGGTCCCGGGTGGTGAAGCGACCCTCGGCGTGGGCCAGGGGCAGCGGCCAGACCTCGCCCTCGGTGAAGCGGGTGGTGAACAGGCAGCTCTCCGGGTGGTGGGTCTTCACGTGGCACCAGCGGCAGAGGTAGCCGTGCTCGTTGGCGTCCAGGGCCATCTCGATGGGGTGACCCGCGGTCAAGCCGGGAACCAGGCCGCTCTCGAGGAGCACCTGGGCGCCATTGCAGATTCCCAGCACGGGCTTTCCGGCGTCGGCGGCGGCGGCTACTTCGTCGAGGACCGCCTCCTTGGCGGCGATGGCCCCGGCGCGGACCCGGTCCTCGAAGCTGAAGCCGCCGGCGATCAGAAAGGCATCGGCGGTGCGCAGGCGGGCGGGCTGATTCCAGCGCACGATCTCGGCGTCGAGGCCGACGGACCGGCAGGCCCGGGCGCTTTCGTACTCGCAGTTGGTGCCGGGAAAGGCCAGCACGGCGACGGTGGGCATCGGTCTACTCCTGTTGCGTCGGCGGTTGGTCGAGACGGATTCGAGTCCAGCCCCTGCCAACGGAGAGCTGTGGTGATGGATCAGCTCCCCTCCCCTTTCCCCTCCCCCCAAAGGGGGGAGGGAGATAAGGCTGAGCCGTTGAAAAGCAGTCGGGCGCTTTGCCGCGTCCGATCCCCTCCCCCCTCTGGGAGGAGGGTCAGGGTGGGGGGCTCCGGGTAAAAACTCGGCAATCCTCAGCAGTACACCACGCAGATTCCTAAAGACATCGCTGTTCCAAAAACGCAACACGGTTATTCCGCGGTTTCTTAGACGTTCCGTTCGCACAGCATCCCGTCTTTTCTGCTTCGCTCTTCCATGCTGTCCACCGTCTAGCTCCACTGCGAGACGGTGCTTCGGACAGAAGAAGTCGAGGATGTATCCGTCAAGGGGATGCTGTCTGCGGAAGCGAGCCCCGAATAGTTGTTTACGGCGCAGGCAGCGCCAAAGCCGCTGTTCCGCCCTCGTTTGCGCTGAGCGGAGTTGCCGACAATGCTTGAGTAGCTGCGGCGGTAGTTTTCGGGTCAGAGTCATTTCGCGCCCCCCCTCCCCGACC
>WJMB01000262.1 GCA_014728185.1 Candidatus Coatesiibacteriota bacterium | reverse complement strand
GCGCTGCTTGATTTCGTAGCTGCGACAGCAAACCATCTTCAGGAGCCACGCGCGACACGGAGCAGGTATCAAGAATCCTCTTATCAATGCAACTCTCTATTCAATGAGGGATCGTATACCCCGTTCGGACAGGATTATAAATATAGGGATCACTTAATGGTCACGGACCATGGTGTTACTGGATAACGCTCTGAGACAAGCAGTCATTGGACAATCAGGTGTGCACATCGAGCGAGCCGCTTGTGGCAGGTACGTGGGTTTTCACATTCCCAGGATGCCCGTAGAGACGTCATGCAGCTCCATTATCGATTGCCTGGCGCAATGGGCTTCGATGACGATTCACCGATGCTAAGCAACTAATTATCATGCATATATAACTAGCAGGCGCCGTGGGGTTGAGTTGGCAGGCCAAACGTCATTCGGCATAGCCTCGTATCAGCAGCTCTTTTCGAAGTGGGACGTTGTTTCGAGTTGTAACTAGCTGGTCCGGGATCGTGTGTGATGCCTAACTGATAATTAAACCTCTTTAGCTCGTCGAGCTGAAGACCCTCATGTGGTAGTTTTCGGCACCTCCACTCTAAATGCCGCTGTTTTTTTAGGATTCTACGTAGGTTCTGTTCAGGTGATAATCCCAGCCGTTAACAATGGCCCTTCTGTTGTGATGATCCCAAAACTACAACCTGCGATAACACCGCCTTACCACTCACGACCCGCGGCAAGGCCGGCCGCTGCATTGCGGAACCCGCCACCGCACCGGCCAAAAAACAGCGGCGGGGTTGTCAAAGGGCCGACGAGGAGCTATACTTATACAAACTGACCGAATGAGCTAATCTGGTCGATGCGTCAGGCGGTCATATAGTCGAAACAAACTACCAAGCGACACCACACCACCCGACCGGACCAGTCAGGGGAGCACGATGAGCGGCGACGACAAACGGCGGGCCATCCTCGAAAGCGCCCGGGCACTCTTTCTGCGCTTCGGCAAGCGCAAGACCTCCGTCGACCAGATCGCCCGCACCGCCGGGATCGGCAAGGGCACCATCTACTCCTACTTCCCCTCGAAGGACGACATCTGGGCCGAGCTGCTCCAATCCGAGGCAGACAAGCTCATCGCGGCCATCGAGGGCGCCGTCGACAAGGCCCGCGGCTACCGCGACAAACTCACCGCCTACGCCCTGACCCGCTTCAACTACATCCAGCGGGAGCTGGACATGCTCAACCTCGACGAGCGCATCCTCGAGGAATTCTACCCCGAGGTCGAGGAGATACGCGAGATATTCCTCGGTCGCGAGCAGAAGCTCATCGCCCGCCTGCTGAGCGAGGGCGTCGCCGTCGGCGAGTTCCGTCCCGTCGACACCGAGCTGTTGGCCTTCACCATCATCGCCGTGATGCGCGGCCTGGAGATCCCCTGGATCTGGCAGCGCCAACTGGTCGGCGTCGAGGAGCGCATGCATACCCTGCTCGACGTCTTCTACAACGGTCTTCTTGCTTAACCGGCGCACCGATACCACCCCGGGCGGCAACCCCGGAACAACCGCCGCCGACCGCATCAGCCCAAAGGAGCCGGAATGCTGGAACGCTTCTCCGCCTGGGTGACCCGCCACCGCTGGATCGTGCTGGCCGTCCTGGTCGCCGCGACGGTCATCTTCGCCGTGGCCCTCGGCGATATCGAGATCCGCACCGATTTCATCTCCTCGATGAATGAGAACCTCGAAGAGGTCGAGCTCTACAACTACATCGGCGAGCGCTTCGGCGGCTCCGACGTCGCCGTGGTCCTCGTCGAGACCGACAATGTCTTCCGGCGCGAGCTGATCCGCCAACTGCGCGAGTTCAGCGAAGGCGTCGCCACGCTGCCCGACGTGCGCAGCGTCAACTCGCTGACCGACATCATCGATATCCGCTCCATCGAGGGCGGCATCGAGGTGGGCGACCTGATCCCCGCGGGGGAGCTACCCGACCAGGCCGAGTTGGACGAGCTGCGCGACTACGTTCTCTCCAAGGAGATGTACACCGGCCTGCTGGTCTCACCGGAAGCCAAGGTGACGGCGGTGCTGGTGCGCCTGCTGCCCGAGATCGACCGGGTCAAGGTCGGCGGCCGCATCGAAGACCTGGCCCGCGAGACCTTCGACGACGACGTCCAGCTCACCTTCAGCGGCCTGCCCTTTCATATCTTCTACATGGACCAGATCGTCCTCGAAGAGCTCTTCCTGATGACCCCCCTGGTGATCGGCGTGGTGGCCCTGGTCCTGGGACTGTTCTACCGCAGATTGGCCGGGGTGCTGCTGCCCCTGTGCGGTGTGGGCTTCGCCCTGGTCTGGACCCTGGGAATCATGGCCCTGGCCGGGGTGGCGATCAACCTGATGACCAGCGCCCTGCCCGTGGTGCTCTTCGCCGTGGGGACGGCCTACGCCATCCACGTGGTCAGCCGCTTCTACCACGAGCACCGGCGCCGCGACGACGCCTCCGAGGCTGTCCAGCGCACCCTGGACCACGTCGGCCTCCCCGTACTGCTGGCCGCCCTGACCACTATTATCGGCTTCGCCTCGCTGCTGACCGCCAACATCGACATCATCACCGAGTTCGGCTTCTTCTCCGCCCTGGGGGTCTTCGCGGCGATGGTCATCGCCTGCACCCTGATCCCCGTCCTGCTGACGATCATCGGCCGTTCGCTGAAGCCGCGCCTCCACGAAGATGAACAACGCTCAATCCCCAGCCCCTCCCGAATAGCCGACGGCGCGGCGCTGTTCACCGTCAACCGCCCCCGGCTGATCTCGCTGGTCGCCCTGGGCGTCGCTCTGGCCGCCGCCGTCGCCGTGCCCTTCGTCCGCCGCGAGGTCAACCTGCTCGAGTTCTTCGACCCCGACATCACCCTGCGCCAAAGCGAGCGCATCGTCGAGGAGCACTTCGGCGGCAGCCTGCCCGCCCAGGTCTATCTCCAGGGCGACGCCCGCGACCCCGCCGTGCTGCGTCGGGTCCGCCGCCTGGAACGCTTCATGCGCGCCGAGATCGGCCGCCAAACCCAGAGCCTGACCGCACTGCTGGCCGAGGTCAACTACAACCTCTACGGCGAGCGGAGCATCCCCGGCTCCACCGAACAGATCAACGAACTCTACTTCTGGCTCGAGGGCGACGAACTGATCGACAGCTTCGTCGCCGACGGCGTCTTCTGGGAGAGCGGCCCCGCCGCCGAAGCCGTCGAGGGCGGCCTGCCGCGCAGCGAGCTGCTGGTCTTCTCCAACGTCGGCGGCTCGGACTCCGACCTGATGGTCACCCACACCGCCGCTATCGAGGATTACCTGCGCGACACCCTGCCCGCCGTCACCGCCCCACTGGACACCACCGGCCTCGACGAAAGCGACGCCGCCGACGTCCTCGAACACCGCCTCGAGAACGCCGCCTTCGACCTGCTCTGCGACCTGACCTACCGGGGCTACCGCCGGCGCGGCCTGCGCGACGACGAGGGCGAGCCCCGACCCCTGCGCTTCACCGACGACGAACTCACCCGCTG
>WJMB01000033.1 GCA_014728185.1 Candidatus Coatesiibacteriota bacterium | reverse complement strand
GCTGTACAACTCTAAAACAGAAAGGGGAAACACATGCTACGTAAAGCACTAGTTCTTCTCGCCATCGCCACGGTCGCCTTCGCGGGCACCGCGGACCTCTCGATGGACAGCCGCGCCTTCAGCGTCGGCGCCGAGCCGGGCAACCAGCACAACGCCCACTGGGAAATCTACGACGACGGTGGCGAAGACGTCATCGCCTGCATCAAGGACGGCGGTCCCGAGCACGGCGACAACGACTACACCTGGTTCTACAACACCACCGCCGTGGACCTGACCCAGGATTCCAATCCGACCCTGGAGTTCGATTACGACATCGCCGGTACCACCGATACCGCGCTGACCGTCTATCTCTGCGGCACCGAACCGACGGATTCAACCACACTGACCGCCGGCGACAATCTGGGCACCTACAGCGGCATCAACCACGCCGAGGTCGCCCTGGACGACACTATCGCCACCGCCTACATCGCTTTCCTTTGGGAGTCCGGCACCACCATCGGCGACGGCCCGATCCTCGATAACGTCGAGGTCCATGTCGCCGGTCAGAGCGCTCCCATCGAGATCTGGTATCAGGATACCGACCAGTCTCCTTCCGGCGAAGCGATGAACTTCGACGTCAGCGGCGACGCCGCCGGTGAAAATATCCGTTTCGGATTCCTCTACACCACCCAGGGCGGCACCTGGGCCTGGTACTGGGCAATAGACGATGTTGTCGTCACCGACGACACCCGCGCCGAGCTGTTCAGCGAAGACTTCGAGGCTGGCGATCCCGGTTGGGACCAGATTCAATACGGAGGCACCGAGGGCTACTGGGAACTCCTCGACACCACCGCCCGGCCCCGCAACGGTATGACCGGCAACTACTACGCCGCCGACTCTGATCTCAACAGTAGTTATGTCTTCGACGTGGAGACCTTCACTCCCTGGATAGATTGCACCGGATCGAGTACTGTCGAGATTGACTACATGAGCAACTTACAAGATTTCAACGGCGATGGCGACGGTACCCTGAATCTCTACACCATGGTCGCCAACTACCTCATCGATGAGTCCTTCGACGACATGAACGACTGGACCGACATCGACGAGGGTACCGGCTCCTCCATCGAGGACGCCTCCTGGGGCGAGATCAAGACCCTGGACTAAGTACAGCACCGCTCCGCAAGCAACCTGAAGTAAACGAGGGACCGCTCCGGCGGTCCCTCGTCATACAGCCAAGTTATCAACCACTCAACGACGGATGACAAACAAGTGTTTCGCATGGTGAGCCGCGTGAAGGTTCCCCGATGTCCCGCCGTCGGCTACCATCCCCCGCTCCCGCCCCGGCGCAGCAGCGTCTCGACCACGCGTCCCACCGCGCCCAGGCTGTCCGGCGAGCAGTGGGCGGCGGTGTCATTGACGGTGTGCCAGTAGTCGTAGTCGAAGTCGATGATGTCGATGACGGGTCTCCCCCTGCGCAGGAAGGGCAAATGGTCGTCGGTGATGGTGTGGCGCGGCTCGTCGATGAAGGCCGACTCGCCCAGCTCGGCGGCGATGTCCCAGACCCGGCGGACCAGCTCCGGCGCGCCGCGCAGCGAGTGCCCCTCGGGGTGCAGGTTGAGCTCGGCGTCGCCGACCAGGTCGACGATGACGCCGTAGTCGAACTCCAGGGCTTCGGCGGCGGCCAGGCGCTCCGAACCGATGCAGAACTCCTGACCGCCGATGCGCCCCTGGTCCTCGAGGTCGAAGAAAACGAAGAGCACACCGACCTCGGGCGGGCTCTCGGCGAAGACCCGGGCCAGCTCGAGGAGCACCGCGACCCCGCTGGCCCCGTCACTTGCTCCGGGGACGGGCTCGCCGCGCCGGGCCGGGTCCGGGTCCTCGTCGGCGTAGCGCCGGGTGTCCCAGTGGGCGCCCAGCATCACCCGGGTCTCGGCCGGCGTGTTGAGCAGCCCGATGATGTTGGTCGCCGTGACGGTCTCGCCGAAGGGCGGCTGATACTCGAAGCGCTGCAGGGTCAGCTCATCGACCAGAGGCGCCAGCTCGCCGATGATCCACCAGCGGGCCGCCGTATGACCCGGAGAACCGGGGTAGCGCGGACCGAGGGCCAGTTGGTCTTCCAGCAGCGACCAGGCCCGCCCCTGGTCGAAGGCCGTCTCGACACCCCGGGCGCCCGGGCAGAGGATCAGCAAGCTCAGCGGTATCAGCGGGAGCAGACGACGGCTCATCGGCGACCTCGTTTTAGATAGATAGCGGCGTCCAGGGTTGCCGGTTCGTCACTTGATCGGCAGGTCGTCTGTGTTTCAGATGCGGTTGATCGAGAGTAGGGCGGTATGCTGGGGTGCGCAAGGTTTCAGTTCCTGATGAACCACCCGGTTCCCTTGGACAATTTACAACAAATGCTCAAGTTCAACTGCCTTCCAGCGGCCTTTATGTGCCCTCAACGCTCATTGAACGCTGATTGTCAAGGGCATCATGGAACGTGTTCGGACCAAATCAGGGCAGATAAATGGAGGTTCACCGAGCAGGCCCCTGGCAACCGCCACTTGATAAATGCGGGTAAGTGACAGGTCCATCTTCTGCAACACATGTATTATCAGCAGATTTCAATCGCAACCCGGTCCGAACAGAGTAGACGATCCCTTAAGCAGATATCTACAGCAGTCCCTGAGCTCTTGCCAGGCGGTCCAGCACGGCGTTGACCAGGCCGGCGGCGTCGTCACCGGCATAGTCCCGGGCGATCTCCACGGACTCATCGATGATCACCCGGACCGGGGTGACTTCGAGCAGCAGTTCGGCGCAGGCCGAGCGCAGCAGGCTGCGCTCCACCACGCCCAGCCGGGAGAGACGGTAGTTGGTCAGATAGCGGGTCAACAGCTCGTCGATCTCTTCGCGCCGCTCCCGAACGGTTCCGACGAGGTGGTCGGCGAAGCTGCGCGCCTCCGCCGCCGGAAAGCGCACCGACCAGTACTTGGCCGCCACGGTTTCCAGGTCGTCGCCGGTGATATCGAGCTGGTAGAGCATCTGCAGGGCGCTCTCCCGGGCCACCCGTCGGTTGGTCATTTGAGTTCACCTCGTGGTTTGTTACGCGGACTGGTGTCTTGGCACTGGTGTCTTGGCACTGGTGTCTTGGAAAGTGTCCCGCGCTGTGCTATAAGAGGGCCATGGACCTGCCCGAACCCGACGCCTACCTGGAAGAGATTCAGCGGCTGCTGGCGCGTCGCTTCGGCTATCCTCTGGCGCTGTCGCCTCGGGACCTCGAGGAGCTCCAGCGCTGGAAGAGCCGGGGCTACCCACCGGCCGCCGTGGAGATGGGGGTGGCCAAGGCCCTGCGCGAGAGGCTCGACAGCAGGCGACCCGCGTTGAGTTACTGCCGCCGGGCCGTGGCGGCCGCCGCTGCGGAGCTGGCCCGCCGGGGCGTCGGTGGAGCCGATGGAGCCGGAGAGCGCCGGCGGCCGTCAGTCGACGAGTCCGATGATTCCGACGGTGAAGATTCCGCTTCGGTGGGAAGAGATGAAGCTGGCGCCAACGGGGATTCCTGGCCTGAGCGCGGCCTCTGGCGCGCCCTCGCCGCGGACCAGCGCCGGGCGCTGACCGCCAAGGTGCGCCGCCGCCTGGCCGCGGACAAGCCCCGAATGAGCAACCGGGCCTACGCCCGCACCTTCCGCGCCCTGCTCAGCCGCCTGCTGCGTCGTCGCGAGAACGACGGGAAAAAAGACGGAACTTGACGCCCCCCTCCCGGCGTGCTATTAATACAAGCGTCAAGGAGATAGTCCACACCAGCCGCCACCGGTTCCCCGGTTCAACCCGCGGGAGGTTCAATGAAACGCCGCACCGTGATCGTCCTGATCGTCCTGGCCGTCCTGGCCGTCGCCGGCCTGACCGCCGCCACCGCCACCGTCGAGACCAGTTGGGGCCTGCTCAAGGCCGACGCCGTCAGCCACCTCGAATAGGACCGGGCCGGGATAAGGCCCACCTGATCCCAAAGGCAAGCGGGGATCATAACACGGGCACCCCGAACGCCCAGCGGGTTGATGTCTCGTCGAGCGTGCTAACGCCCGAGTGGCGGCTTTCCCGGACCGCTGTCAAGTGTAGCAGAAGGGCCGTGGATAACAACCAGCGTATTCAGTCGCCATGTAAAAGGGTTGTCTCCGGACGACCCTTTTTGTATGCGCAAATTACGGCCAATCCAGGTGAACACTGCAGCGCAACGTTTCAGCGACTCACTTGATAGACCGCACCCGGTCAGGATAACCATTCGCATGAAGCCTTCCGGGCACCCTGATGAAGAGAAGCGCCTATTCAAGCAACAGCTTGCTCTCAGCCTGTTCTTTGACTATCTGCTTGCCGGATGACCGACGGGACCGCTGGTTTACAAACTCGTTGGGCTAATCAAGCCGCAAGCAATCATTGACAAACGCGCCGCGGGCAGTCACCGCGTTTCATCGATTAGTATCCCAAATGGGATTATGACTGCGGCACCCCGCAGACTCGTCGCATCTCAGAACGCCAACCGAGACCGCCCACGTCCTTGCAGTCGTCTGATGCAATCGTCTGATATCAGCCTGATCAACCGCCCGTTGCTTAGCAAGGCCCAGCGCCTTGGTGGTTGCCGCCGTCCAACGCCGTTCAGCGGCGCAGTTCGGCCAGGGCCCGGGCGATCAGGGCCTGTATCTCGGCCCCCTCGCCGAGTTCCTTTTCTGCGTCGGAAACGGCCTCGGCGGCGGCGGGGCGGTGATAGCCCAAGGAGACCAGGGCCGCCAGGGCGTCGGAGCGCGCCGGGGTCACTTCGACGGCTCCCAGAACGGTCAGCAGCTCGGCGGCGCCCTCGCGCAGCTCCAGGCTGAGCTTCTCCGCCCGCTTGCGTCCGATGCCGGGCACCCGGGAGAGCAGGGCGGTGTCGGCATCGACAAGGGCGCGGCAGACCTCGGCGGGCTCCAGGGTCGAAACGGCGGCCAGGGCAAGCTTGGGGCCAACTCCGGAGCCGCCCAGCAGCAGGCGGAACAGCCGGCGGTCGCTTTCCTGGGTGAAGCCGTAGAGCGCCGGGCCGTTCTTCTCGCTCCAGGTCATCTCGATGAGCAGCTCGACCTCGTCGCCCGTGGGCACCTCGCGCAACCGGCCGTAGCCGCGCAAGCCGATGACTACGGCGAAGCCCACCCCGGCGGCCTCCAGCACGGCCAGGTTGGGCGTCAAGGCCCGGAGCTCTCCACGCAGTCGCTCGATCATCGATCTTCCTTCCGGTTTTCCTCGTCGGCCTCCCAGGCCGCGCGCAGCTCGGGGTTGCGCTCGAGGAAGGCCGCTCGGACCTCGGGCGGCACCCGGTTCAAGGGGCAGGAGAGGTTGACGCAGCGGCGACAGGCGTGGACGCGCAGGGTGATGTAGAAGCTCACCAGGGAGAGCGTCACGGCGGCCGCCGCGGTAATCGCCCCCCAGAGCCCGAGGACGGCCGCTCCCG
>WJMB01000032.1 GCA_014728185.1 Candidatus Coatesiibacteriota bacterium | reverse complement strand
TAGCACACGAAGAACAAGGGGAATTGACTGCCACAAATCGGTAGCATGACAATGGCGGCAATATGAGCTATAAAGCGTTGAGTGGCAAGCTATTAGCTGGAAGTGCCGGTCCATGGACGGATTATAATCCCAATGCTTTATAGTTTAGGCATCATGGAACGTGATCGGTCCAAATCAGGCTGATTGGGAGCGCCTTGTTGGGCTGTTTTTCACTTCCCATTAATCCGCCATTTTACTCAAGCGTTCATTTAGCGTACCCTTATTGCCTGTTATTCCAGCGTTTAAGAGTCAACAGCCCTTTGCCGTCAGAGACAAGACAAGCGCGCTGATAACATGATTTGCTGCTGATAACGCCCTTTGAATGCCGCCACTTTATCAACTGCCCGTTTTGTGACGAGTCTCAGAGAATCATCCTTTGAATCATCAGCAGATTACAATCACAATTCGGTCCGGATAGGTTATTCGATCCCATAGCTTATTCGGCTGTCTCTATCCGCGCGTTGCTTTGTGGAACTGAACCTAGACACGCTCTACTAAGATGCGGGGAGCCGGGAAGACGCGACTCATGGTATTCATCCTGAGCTTTCCGGGAGCAAACGGCTAAGTGCTCTCTAATAGAGGCTTTAGCAGTAATGAAAGCTCACAGGTTCGTAGAAGTGATGCCTTTAGGAAGATAAACACCAGCACTGTCGTCCGAAAAGCCGCTCCCTGGGTTATCGATGTTGGTCACTTTCTTGTGATGATTCCATACCTTTTGACAAGCAGTCGACAAAACCGACCCTGATGCTGCCGGCCGGATTATTGATGTCAGTCCGGTTTCCAGAGATGACGTCATCCCGAAGAACAACTGCTATGAGCACCTCACTGAACAGCTCCAAGCCGCGACACCGCTGGGTCCTCTACGCCGCCCTGGCCGCAGCGCTGATCCTGGCTCTGGTGTACGCCGAGCTGTTCATGTGGAACTCCGTCGACGACACCTACATCTTCCTGCGCTACGCCGACAACTGGCTCAGCGGCCACGGACCCGTCTACAACCCCGGCGAGCGCGTCGAGGGCTACACCAGCCCGCTGTGGCTGCTGCTGCTGACGGGTTTAACGGGATTGGGCCTCCCCGGCCCGGTGGCCGTAAAGCTGCTCACTGGGGCCTCGGGAATCGCCACGTTGATCCTGATCTGGCTGCTGGCCCGGCGGCTGCTCGGGGATAGCGGGGGCGGCTCCCGAGCGGCGCCCCTTGCCGTGACGGCGGCAGCGCTGAGCGGGACCTTCGCCTTCTAGCTGCTGGCCGGGGCGATGGAGATTACCCTGCTGACGGCCCTGCTGAGCGGAGCCTGGTATCTGCTGACGGGCCGCCCGGACGCCGATGATGGGACGCGCCGACGGGAGTTGGCGCTCAGCGGGACCCTCTTCGGCCTGGCCGTGCTGACCCGTCCGGCGGCGGGCCTCTTCGCTCTGGCCGCCCTGATCAAGGTTCTCACGGAGAAGAACCGACGCTGGAGCGATACGGCGGCCTTCCTGCTCCCGCCGGTCCTGCTTGTAGGCGGCTGGCAGGTCTTCCGGCTCAGTTACTACGATGCCTGGCTGCCCAACACCTTCCACACCAAGGTGGAGCTCAACGGCCGGGTGCTCGTCCGCGGGCTCGAGGGCCTGGGCGATTACCTGCTCTTCCGCCTGCCGCTGCTGGCCGCCGCCCTGGCGGCGCCCTGGCGCAAGCTCTGGAAGCGGCTCTGGCCCCTGGTCGCGCCGGCTCTGGCCTGGTGAATATATCTGGTCCTGGTCGGCGGGGACTGGATGGTCTTCCGTCTCTACCTGCCGACCCTGCCGGTCCTGGCTATCGCCGCGGCGGCGGGCGTCAACCGGCTCTGGGAGGCGGCACGACGCAAATCCGCGTTGCGTCGGCTGACCTTACTGCCCCTGCTCCTGATCGTCGCCCATGTCGCCTTGAGCAACCTCACCGGCGAACCGACCCTGCTCTGGAGCTACCGCCGCGAGTACTCTGAGTACCTCCACCGCACCGCCGAATGGCTCAACCGGGTCTCCGCTGAAAACGACCTGCTGGCGGTGACCATCGCCGGCGTCGTGCCCTACTTCACCGGCCTGGAGACCGTGGACATGCTGGGGCTCAGCGACGCCCACATCGCCCGGGAGGGCCGCTCGCTGGCCGGGCTTTCCAAGCCGGGGCACGAGCGTTACGACAACGATTACGTTTTGGAACGCGAGCCGGACTGGATCATCCTCCAGCCCTTCCCGGGCCTGTTCCTCGACGGCTTCCTCCCCGAACTGCTCAGCGAGGTCGATCTGACCACCCGGGGCGATCTGTGGCGCGACTATCATCTAATGCTGCCGCGAATACGAACCGTCACGGTGCTCCACCGTCGGGACGACCTGGACGCCTTCCCGCGCTTCGAGGAGGAGGAATGGCTGGATCTGTGGTACTTCGCCCCGCCCTACGCCCGGATCACCGAAGCTCCCCCAGCCCCGCCCACCGATGACTAACTCACGCCGCCTGCTCTGGATTCTTCTCGTCGCCGTGCTCCTGGCCCTGGGCGTTTCGCTCTACTACGCCTCCCGCTTCCACTGGAACTCGGCCGACGACGCCTATATGTTCCTGCGCTACGCCCGGCACTGGCTCCAGGGACACGGCCCAACCTACAATCTCGACACCCACGTCGAGGGCTACACCAGCTTCGCCTGGATGGCGCTCTGCACGGCCCTGATGGGCCTGGGCGTCACCGGACCCTTGGCGCTCAAGCTGCTGGCCGGACTCAGCGGAGCGGCGGCTCTGGCCCTGACGTGGCTCCTGGCCCGACGGCTGTCCGACGACGCGGACCCGGCACACTCCAAGCATTCCTGGGCGCCGCCGCTGGCGGTCGGCCTGCTTGCCGTTCACGGCAGCTATCACTTCTGGCAGCTCACCGGCGCCATGGCGGTCATCGGCGCCGCGGCGGTCTCGACGGCGGCCTGGCTGCTGCTCTACTCCCGCAAACGCGAGGAACTCGGTCCAGCCCGCCTGATCATCACCGGCGCCGTCTTCGGCACGGCCGTGCTCTTCCGACCCGAAACGGCCCTCTTCACCGCCCTGGCCGGACTCTATCTTGTTCTCGGACCGCGCGGTCGCTGGCGAAGACTGCTGCTCTTCTCCCTGCCGGCGGCCTTGATCGTCGGCGGACACCTGGTCTTCCGCCTCTCCTACTACGGCGAGTGGCTGCCCAACACCTTCTACGCCAAAACGGGCTTCGACGGCCGGCTGCTCTCCCGCGGCCTGAGCGATTTGGTCAGCTTCCTGCTCGTCAGCCTCCCCCTGGTCGTCGGCGCGGCCTGCGTGAAATGGAAGCACCGCTGGAAACGCCTTTGGCCGCTTCCCGTATCGCTTCTACTCTACTGGCTCTACCTGATCACCGTCGGCGGCGACTGGATGGTTTTCCGGCTGCAGATCACCATCCTGCCGGTGCTGGCCGTAATGGCGTCCCTGGGCTGGACCCGGGTGCTGGCTAGAATCAACAAACGCGCGCTGCGCGGCATAATCGTCGCGGCCCTGATATCGATCATCGCCGTCGGCAGCCTGCTCTTCGCCGAGCCGCGGATCGTTTTCTCCGACCGGCGACACTACAACCAACACCTGCACAACACCGCCGACTACCTCGAGCGCCACAGCGCAGCCGACGCCCTGATCGCCCTGACCTCGTCGGGAGCCATCCCCTTCCTCATCGATCGACCGATTCTCGACCTGGTGGGCATCGCCGATCATCACATCGCCCACGACGGACTCTCGCTGACCGGCCTCGGCATGCCGGGGCACGAGCGCTACGACAACGATTACGCCCTGACGCGGGAACCGGACTGGTTCGTGCTCAACCCCTATCCGGCCGAGGTCAGGCTGGGCATCCGCCCAGCGTTGATCCACGAGGCCGACCTGCTGCGCCGTCCCGAGTTCTGGCGCGAGTACCACTTCGTCCAACCCGAAGCCTCGATCACCATCAGCCTGTTCCACCGCCGCGACGACCTCGCCGGTCTGGCCCTGCTCGACCCCGATCAGTGGCGTCCCTGGTGGGATTTCGTCAGCCCCCTTGTTGAAAGACCACCCGAGCTGCCACCGCCGCCCCGTTGATGAACCAACAAGCCTCGCCTGAAACAGGCATGATAGCTTCTCTGTAAACCGATAATCCGACAATGATGACGGGGGAGGACCGCTTGGTCCTCCCCCGCTTCACCCGCAGCTCCGATGATAACCGCTCAGGCCCGCTTCGGCGCCTTCAACGCGCAGCCGTAGTCCTCCTCGTAGCGCAGCCAGAACAGGGGGTCCAGACGCTTTAGCCGCTCGCGCAGCGACGGGGCGCGGTCCAGGGCGCCATCGACCAGGCAGGCCGCCACCCGGGCGATGAACAACGTCGCCCCGGGCAGGGGCTTACGGTCCTCGATGACACACTCCAGGTGGGCCGGACACTCAGCTATTCGCGGCGCCGACACCCTCTTCGAGCGTTCCAGGGTGATCCCCAGGCGGGTCACCCTATCGAGACCGCCGTGCTCCTCGTTGCCCGCCGCCCACCACAGCGCCGCCTGCTCCGCGCTGACGACGTTGACCACGAAATCCTTGCTCTTGCGCATGTGGCGCTGTGCCGTGGTCGATTCCCTCAACGCCAAGCCCACCAAGGGCGGGTCGTCGGTCAGCGTCGTCAACCGCCGCGTCGGCTCCACGTGGGGTGATCCACCCGGGGAGACCGTGGTGATCAACAGCGCCTGACCGATCAGCGGCGGCGGCTGCCAGCGTTCGGGCTTGAGCGGCCACTCGATCTTTTTGGATGGTTCCATTGTTGGATATCCGGGTTGAAGGACCTTCGCCAAACCCGCCCACGGGCCGGCGAAACCGTCTCCTAATCCGCGGGGAGGCTTTGGCACGTTTCTTGCGCCCAGGCGGCGGCCTGACGAAAACGGAGCGGGCGAC
>WJMB01000001.1 GCA_014728185.1 Candidatus Coatesiibacteriota bacterium | reverse complement strand
CACCTTCAAGGTGGACGACCCCGAGCGACTGCGCCGCGCAGCCGAGCTGGTCGAGGGCCGTATCAAGACCCTCGAGGAGCGCTCCAAGCTGCCCAGCACGGTCAAGCTGGCCATCTGGACGGCGCTGGAGTTCGCCGTCGAGTGGCTCAAGATCACCGAGGACCGCGAACGCAACCTCGACCGGGTCAGGTTGACCGTCGAGCGGGTTCTCGAGGAACTGGAAACCGAGCTGGGACCCGAGGTCGGCTCAACCGAGGAGTAAACCGAGAAGTAAAACGAGTGGCAAGCCGAGGCTGACCAGGTCTTCGTGCCCGCGTGCCACGTTCGCACCTGGTCTCAACTGCGACAGGCGCCGCAGTAGGGGGCATTCGTCCGGACATTGCTGATAAGACAAAGCAGGGATCGGGATCCCTGCTTTCTTTTCACATTTCCTCCGGGAGCGGCGTTTGCCGCCGGGTTGCCTTCAATACCTGTTGCACCCGGCACGCGCTTCTACAAAGAGGGAACATGTACCCTGTTCGGACCGGATTGTGATTGTAATCTGCTGATAATACAAATGTAGTATCAGAAGTGCCTGTCAGTTCAAAACAGCAAGTAAGCGGCGGCTGCAAGGTGCGTGCTCGGTAAGTAATCTACTTTGCTGACAGTCTGCATTGAGCAGATATCCGAGTAGAATCATGGAACGTGTGCGGACCAGATCAGGGCTTGACAAGGGGTTCAGTTTTTATGTACCCGCCGTCCGTGGGCGTCGCCCTTCGATCCCGACAACGCCCCCTGTAGCGTATGTGACTAATAATGATTCAGTTATACGTCGATTGTCAATCGTTGCCTGTTAAGATCCGGCAACTATATGAAATGATATTCACCGAGCGCGCCCCATGTCGTTGCCACTTCTCGGCTGCTATAAAGTGACCTTTCTCCTGCTACTCCAGGTGGATTATCAGCAGATTGCAATCATAATCCGGTGTGGGCGGGTTACACATACCCATCCGGTTAATCTCTCCTCATAAGTTCATCTATAACAGGAAGAAAGGATGCGCAGCAGTATATCGGGAGCAAAGCGCGACGCGCCCGAACGGCGCCTAAAGGGTGTAGACCAGCAGGAAGCCGATCCGGCTGGTCAGGCCGACCTTGCGATTGAGCGGCGCCAGCAGGGCGGCGTCGACGCCCAGGCTCAAGCCGTTGAAGAGCTGCAGGGCGGCCAGCAGACCCAGGCGCGCCGCGAGGATATCCTCGGCGTAACCGCCGTCTTCGTTGAAGGGCGCCCGGCGCCAGAAGTACTCCAGCCCGCCTCCCAGGCGCATCGAGAAAGGGTGGTAGGGGTTGGTGTAGTAGTAGACGTTGAGGCGGGGTCCCTGAGCGCCGCCCAGTTCGGAGAAGGGCTCCAGGCCGTAGCCGGCGGAGAAGGCCAGCGAGGATGTCTTGTAGCCCAGCTCCAGCGAGCAGGTGAAGGCGGCGGGGAACTCGCTGACGGCGTAGGTGGCCAGCCCGGTCTGGGCGCTGAAGGCCAGGCCCGGGTTGTCGTCGGCTTCTGCGGTCGTTAACGCGAGCAGCAGCGCCGCGAGCGACAGGAGGCTGGAGAGCCGTCTAGGCATGGGGGATCAGGTGTCTCGTGACGGTATCGGCAAGGATGAGGGATTAGGCGGCCAGGGAAAGGTGGCGCGGTGCATCCCTGACGTTTGGGATTGTCACAGCAAACCGGACCGTTATCCACCGCTGATCCGAGTGATTGGTTCTTGACGCTTGTTTCTTGACGCATCTTTCGCTGATGGCGTCAGCCGAAGAAACGCTCGGCTCTAACAAGGGCGAAACCAGACCACAACCTGCTTCAAGTCGGGCCTGCACTAGTTGGAGCCACGAGACCAATCGGTGGGACAGTCGTTTCGCCGGCTTAACACGCACCAGGAGCGGCCAAGGTCTTTGACGGCCCGCTCGACCGGCCGGCCTGGAACGGCTGCTGGACAGTTGGTAACCACAGCGTGGCGGCCGGCAGAGGCCATGAATCCGTTAGATAATAGCCCGCCGGGCGGGGAATGGCAAGGGCGGAGCCGCGGCCCCGCCCGGTGCTGCCTCGAAGATGATTGAAGTTGCTCGTGAGACTAGCGGCTGACGACCAGGCGGCGGGTCAGGCGCTCTGCTCCGACCTCCAGGCTGAGCAGGTAGACACCGCCGTCGTAATCGGCCACGTCCAGGGTCAGGCTGCTCCGTCCCGCCAGAGCGCCCAACTCTCGTCGCTCGACCAGGCGCCCGGCCAGGTCGTACACGCTCAAAGCGGCGGGTTCGTCGTTGGCTGTGAACTCGACGGTGACCGCGGTGCGGGCGGGCTGGGGATAGCAGGCCAGGGAAAGACGCGCTGTGTCGTTCTCGGGGACGATCTCGACGGGGCCGAAGACCATCCGGTGGCCGGCGGCGTTGACGGCTTCGAGGCGGTAGCGTCGCGTCTCGGAGCCGGTGGACAGATCGAGGTAGGAGCGGGCGGCGGCGGGCAGGGGCCGCTCATTGAGGCGGTCGCCGACTGAGGTCCCCCGGGGTCCGACGCGGTAGAGGTTGAAGGCGGCGAAGCTTTCGGCGGTGCTCCAGCTAACCAGGACGCCGTCGTCGGTGTTGCGGGCCTCGAGCTCGAGGACGGGGGCGTCGCTGGGGATGAACTGGACGTCCAGGGCCGGGGTGGATTCGCCGGTGACGCTGACGT
>WJMB01000261.1 GCA_014728185.1 Candidatus Coatesiibacteriota bacterium | reverse complement strand
CTTTCACGACCCTGCCACACTCTCCGCAAGAAACGTGCCAACGCCTACCCGCGGTTCGGTCGAGGGGTTTTATCGGAGCTGAGGCCGGGGCGGAGGTCGCGGCGGACGGCGATAACCTTGCCCGCCGTTGCGGCATCGAGCCGGATCGGCTGGGACGGTGTCAATGGCGGGTTACGGCGTGCACGCCCTGTGGTGTTGAACTTGACGTCCTCACCGGGTATATCCCAGGGTCAACACATCAACGCACTCTCAAATGGCAGCCCTGGCTGACCGGTAACAGAAGATAAACCCTACTGAGAAAACGCCCCGTAAAGGGGCGCTTTCTTTGGTGGCTCAGGGGCGTCGCGGTCAACCCAAATACTTCCCGGCGATGGGCTTCAGGCGCACCTTGACGGCCTGGGGGATATTTTCGGGCCGGGTAACGATGGAGTTCTCGAGGGCATGGTGGGCCGGGTAGTCGGCCTCGGGGTCGATGGCCGGGACGATGGCCTTGATCAACTTGCGGGCGTTTTCGACGTTGTAGGTGAAGTTTTCGATGACCATCTCGGCGGTGACGTCTTCTTCGTGCCAGCAGTCGTAGTCGGTGGAGAAGGCCAGGGTGGCGTAGGCTATCTCGGCCTCGCGGGCCAGGCGGGCCTCAGTGAGGTTGGTCATCCCGATGATGTCGGCGCCCCAGGAGCGGTAGAGTCGGCTCTCGGCCCGAGTGGAGAACTGGGGACCCTCCATGCAGATGTAGGTGCCGCCGTCGTGGATGGTGACCTCGAGCTTGGAGGCCTCCTCGATGAAGATCGCGCGCAGCTCGTTGCAGAAGGGATCGGCCAGGGAGACGTGGGCCACGATACCGTCGGAGAAGAAGGTGTCGGGGCGGTGTCGGGTGCGGTCGATGAACTGGTCGGGAACGACCAGATGCTTGGGGGCGATTTCCTCTTTGAGTGAGCCCACGGCGCTGACCGAGATAATGAACTTGACCCCGAGTTGCTTGAGGGCGCAGACGTTGGCGCGGTAGTTGACTTCGCCGGGGTTGAGGACGTGGCCGTGGCCGTGACGGGGCACGAAGGCCACCTCGCGGCCCTCGAGCTCGCCGACGACGACCTGGGCACTGGGCTCGCCGAAGGGGGTGCTGATGAACTCGTCGCGCTTGTTGGTCAACGACTCGATCTCGTAGAGTCCGGAGCCGCCGATGACGCCGATCCTGGGCATGGTACCTCCCGCGGGGGTGATTGTCGGTCCTGGTTCGCTTGCGGCGTCAAGGATACCACAGCGCCGGCGGTCGGTGAAGAGCGGCCGTCGCCTTGACAGGGCCGGCGCCGCGGCGTAAGCTACTGCGCGTTGCTGTTGCTTTGCAGTTACACTGCCGAAGTACGCTCCATTCCGCCGTCTCGCGATACCCGCAGCCGACATGAGCCGGAGTCGTACAACACTTCCGAGATCAAACGAGATGACACCGTGACAACGAAACCGACGGATAAAGATCCTCAGACCAGGCGACCCTTCAGCCTGCGCCATATGTTTTCCACGCGCCAGGAGGCTTCCATCACCGAAGAGGAGGCCGACGAGCTCATCGAGGCCATCTGTAAAAAGCTGGCCGAGAAGCACCTGCTCGAAGCGGCCGTGCTGGCCCTCGAGACCACCTACCCGGCGACCTTTTACGGCAGCCAGGCGCTGCTGGTCCTCGAGCCGTTGCTCGGCGGCTCCCTGGACCTTTTCTTCCCCGGCATCCCCTACCGCAAGTTCCAGGCGCTGATGGAGAACCGCCGCCTGGTCCAGCGTCTGCTGGCTCGGATGGACGAGTACATCGACGACCGCCTGACCCGGCGCAAGACGGCCAAGAACAAGCGCTGGCGCTGGCGTTGAGCATGAGCTGGACATGCGTATCAGTGGAAACTCGATACTTGAGCAATGACGACCGGGAGTGGTGAAGCGGCTCCTGCTATCAGCTCGCCTAGGTCGTCAACTTGATCAGGTGTCTGGTTTGTTCGAGGTCTAAAGCGGTCACCAGCCGGCCTTTGACTGCTCAACCAGCATTTGCGGCTTTCCGCCTGACTGTTGAGAGGACGGTCCGCCAGCCACTATGTTATCTTGAGGCGATTCCTATCGCCACAAATCGACCACTAACCAAACATGGCGCAATGAGTTATCAGCGTTAATGAGTTACGCAACGTGTTCGGATCAAACAGGGCGGTTTAAAAACGCCTTTCACCGAGCGGTTCACCTAGCGGGCAAGCGCGGTTTGAACGAACGTTAACAACAAGCTGCCGTGATTGTGGATTGCTCAAAGAGCATTCCCCTTGTCGCCGCCCTGGGAACGTCGGCGATGGATACCCATAATAATCAGCGTTACCGTCCACGCCGGCGTACCGATCGGGCGCCGCTTTCTAACGGTCCTGGTGCGGGTCTTGATGATGCCCTCCGGACGCTCCGGCGAGGCTGGTCTTTTTGCAGAGAAAACTGTTAGAATAGACGCCACTCGTATACAACGTACCGTCGGCCGATAGTCTTCACGGTGTCCCAACACACAGATACGAAACGGTCGACGTGCCGATAACCGCTGTACTCGACGGGTCCCCGTCGGCAAGCTAGAACGAGGCAGGTAAATGAACACAATCCTTGCTACGGACTGCGGCTCCACCACCACCAAAGCCATCCTCATCCAGAAGCAGGAAGACGACACCTACCGGCTGATCGTCCGCGGCGAGGCTCCGACCACCGTCGAGGCCCCGGCCGAGGACGTCACCCGCGGCGTGGTCAACGCCGTCAGCGAGGTCGAGGAGCTGGCCAAGCGCAAGCTGGTTTCCGACGACGGCACGATCCTGGTCACGGCCAATCCGGAGAGCGGCTGCGACGTCTACCTCTCGACCAGCTCCGCCGGCGGCGGCCTGCAGATGATGGTCGCCGGGGTGGTCAAGGAGATGACCGGTGAATCCGCCGAGCGAGCGGCCCTGGGCGCCGGTGCCATCGTGATGGACGTGCTGGCCACCAACGACCGCCGGCCCAATCACGAGAAGATCGAGTCGATCCGCCGGCTGCGTCCCGACATCATCCTGCTCTCCGGCGGTATCGACGGCGGGACCATCAAGCACGTGGTCGAGCTCTCCGAGATCATCGCCGCCGCCGACCCCAAGCCCCGCTTCGGCGCCGGTTACGACCTGCCGGTCATCTACGCCGGCAACATCGCCGCCCGCGACAAGGTCAAGCAGGACCTGGAAGAAAAAACGGCCCTGATGATCGTCGACAACATCCGTCCCGTTCTGGAGCGCGAGAACCTTGGGCCGGCCCGCCACGCCATCCACAACCTCTTCATGGAACACGTGATGGCCCAGGCCCCGGGTTACGCCAAACTGATGACCTGGGCCAGGGACACCACGGGCGAGAAGATCCCCATCATGCCCACCCCGGGCGCCGTGGGCGAGATCATCCAGACCATCGCCCGCCGCGAGGAGATCACCGTGGTCGGCGTGGACATCGGCGGCGCCACCACCGACGTGTTCAGCGTCTTCAAGGGTGAGAAGTTCGAGGAAACCAAGGAGACGGTCTTCAACCGCACCGTCTCGGCCAACCTGGGGATGAGCTACTCGATCTCCAACGTGATGGCCGAGGCCGGCTTCGACAACGTGATGCGCTGGGTGCCCTTCCACATGGACGAGAGCGAACTGCGCAACCGCATCCGCAACAAGATGATCCGGCCGACCACCATCCCCCAGACCCTGGAGGACCTGATCATCGAGCAGGGCATCGCCCGCGAGGCGCTGCGCCTGGCCTTCATCCAGCACAAGCGCCTGGCCGTCGGTCTCAAGGGCGTCCAGCGTATGCGCACCATCACCGAGACCTTCGAGCAGAAGGGCTCGGAAAGCCTGGTCGACATGCTGGACCTGGACATCCTGGTCGGCTCCGGCGGCGTGCTCTCCCACGCCCCGCGACGCCAGCAGTCTGCGCTGATGCTCATCGACGCCTTCCTGCCCGAGGGTTTCACCAAGCTGGCCGTGGACTCCATCTTCATGATGCCCCAGTTGGGCGTGCTGAGCCGCGTCAACGAGAGGGCCGCCACCGACGTCTTCGTCAAGGACTGCCTGATTCACCTGGGCACCTGCATCGCCCCGATCTGCAAGGCCAAGCCCGGCGCCAAGCTCGCCGAACTCGAAATCGAGCTCCCCGGCGGCGAAGTCGTCAAACACGAGATGACCTTCGGCACTCTGGAGACGATGGACTTCCCCTGGGGCGAGGAGGCCACGATCCGCGTCGTCAAGGCCGAGAAGAACGTCGACTTCGGCAACGGCCCCGGCAAGGAGATCGAGGCCAAGGTCACCGGCGGACGCTCCGGGCTGATCTTCGACGGCCGCGGACGTCGACCCTTCGAGCTGCCCGAGGAAGACGCCAAGCGCATCGAGATGCTCAAGGAATGGCACGCCGCCCTGGATTGCTATCCGGCCTACGAGCACGAGTAGCAACCCATATCTTTCAGGTCGATCCGCCGAGCCGACGCCGATCAGCCGTCCCGCACGGTTGCACCATCGCGGGGTACCCGATGGAATCGACACTATCAGCTTAACGAACCACGCCATAAGAGAGCCGTTTTAGGAGGCACGCTGTGGGACACGCCTACACCCCCGGCCTGAAGGTCACCCCCAACGCCACGCTGACCAAAGAGCGCAAGCTGCCGCTGCTCGGTGACGTCCTCGTCGAGGAGGGTCAGCAGGTCGGCGCCCTGGACGTCGTCGCCCGCACCTTCCTGCCGGGCAACGTCGAGAGCGTCAACGTGGCCAACAAGTTCTCCCTGCCGCCCGAGGACGTTCCCGAGGTCATGCTGGCCAAGGAGGGTGACGAGGTCGAGAAGGGCCAACTGATCGCCCAGACCAAGGGCCTGTTCGGCCTGTTCAAAAGCGAGCTCCCCGCCCCGGTCAAGGGCACCGTCGAGAACATCTCCGGGATCACGGGGCAGGTGCTGCTGCGCGAACCGCCGCACCCGGTCCAGGTCAACGCCTACATCGACGGCGTAATCGAGAAGGTCCTGCCCAGGGAGGGCGTGGTCATCCGCACCCAGGCCGCCTTCATCCAGGGCATCTTCGGCATCGGCGGCGAGACCCACGGCGCGATCAAGGTCGTGGTCGATTCTCCCGACGATGAACTCACCCCGGACAAGATCACCGAGGACTGCAAGGGCAAGGTCGTCGTCGGCGGCTCCCTGGTCACCAACGTCAGCCTGCGCCGGGCCGTCGAGGTCGGCGCCGTAGGCGTCGTAGCCGGTGGTTTCCACGACAAGGACCTCAAGAACTTCCTCGGCTTCGATCTCGGCGTGGCCATCACCGGTCACGAGAACAAGGGCGTCACCCTGATCGTCACCGAGGGCTTCGGTTCCATCGCCATGGCCCACGACACCTTCGATCTGCTGCAGAGGCTGGAGGGTCAGGTGGCCAGCATCAACGGTGCCACCCAGATCCGCGCCGGAGTCATCCGGCCCGAGATCATCGTCCCCAAGCCCGGCGACATCGACACCAAGTCCACTCCGGGCGAAGAGGGCGGCGACCTGCTCGTCGGCACACGCATCCGCGTCATCCGCGAGCCCTACTTCGGCCGCCTGGCCACGGTCACCGATCTACCCATCGAGCTGACCCAGTTGGAGAGCGAGGCCAAGGTCCGCGTGCTCAAGGCCAAGCTTGTCTCGGGCGACGAGGTCATCCTGCCCCGCGCCAACGTCGAACTGATCGAGAGCTGAGACTGCGATACCGGCTGAAAAGCCGATTCAATGACGGTGCGGCGATACGTACCTAGCGAGACATATTTAGCGATACATAGAAGGGCGGCTGCCACCGCCCTTTTTGTCATCTGCAAATGTATCCCGCCATTATCCAGCCATTATCCAGCCATTATCAAAAGTATCATTACATGAACATTGCTATACTAAATTATTCGTCTATCCTGTTCCGCCCGGATCGTGTTTGTATACATCTGATAATAAACGTGATGATCCTCAGGTACCTGTCACTGAAAGAAATGTAACCATAGAGCGCACTATAAGTTGGCCGATGGCAGATGTAAATGCAAGAATTGCGGTAAGAAATATACCCACCGGCCAAGATATACAAAGCTATCTAAAGAAAAGCATAAAGAGATAGCTCGCTTCTTTTGGCTGAGCGTTCCTGCGGCAGCCGCGGCGAGAGCTGTCGGCCTGTCCGCGAAAACAGTATCCAAATGGTACAAT
>WJMB01000260.1 GCA_014728185.1 Candidatus Coatesiibacteriota bacterium | reverse complement strand
CCCGCCGTTCGCCTAAACGGGCCGACCTGAAGATCGGCCCCTACAGATACAATCCAAACTCATGAACACACCAACCCGCCGATCGGCGGGTTATCCTTTACTCAACCCCGGCCGGGCGCTAAAATATACCCCCGTCGAACCACCCCAGGAGGAACCATGCGCGAACGGTTGACAGGCCCGGCGACCCTGCTGCTGATCATCACACTGGGCGCCTGCGCCCAGGCCGAGGGCGACCCCGCCGATATCGCCGGCGAGTGGATCGGCCAGGTTACGGTCATCGGCCAGGTCATCGGTTTCGAGGTCGAGCTTAGCGTCGTCGACGGCGGCCTCGAGGGCCTGATGGACATCCCCATGCAAGCCGCCTACGACATGCCGCTCAGCGACGTGGTCTGGGACGATCCCGCGCTGAGCTTCACCCTCGAGGTCCCGGGCGCTCCGGCCTTCTACGAGGGCGAGCTCGAGGACGGCGTCATCACCGGCGAGTTCAGCCAGGGCGGCGCCGTGGGCGTCTTCGAGATGAGCCCCTACGTTCCGCCGGAGCTCGACTACCCGACAGAAGAGGTCTCCATCGAGACTGACCATGGCCCGGTACTGGCCGGGACGCTCTCGCTGCCCGAGGGCGACGGCCCCCATCCGGCGGTGCTGCTGATCACCGGCTCCGGCGCCCAGGACCGCGACGAGGACGTCTTCGGCTTCAAGCCCTTCTTCCTCATCGCCGACCACCTGACCAACCAGGGCTACGCGGTGCTGCGCTGCGACGACCGCGGCTTCGGCGAATCCACCGGGGACATCACTACGGCGACCACGGCGGACCTGGCCCTGGACTACGCCGCCCAGCTCGAGTACCTGCGGGGGCGCGACGAGGTCCACCCCGAGCGCGTCTTCGTCCTCGGCCACAGCGAGGGCTCGCTGATCGCCGGGATGCTGGCCGCCGAACACGACCTCGCCGGGATGATCATGTTCGCCGGCCCGGCCCTCCCCGGAGACGAGCTGCTGCTGGCCCAGTCGGAGAAGACCATCCTGGCCAAGGGCGGCACAGCCGAAGAGGCCGCCTGGAACCAGGACTTCCAGCGCCGGGCCTTCAAGGCCATCCGCTCCGGCGAAAGCCTGGACCCCCTCTTCGAAGAACTCCACGCCTTCATGATCGACGCCTACCACGAGCTGCCTCCCGCCGACCAGGCCGCTCTGGGTTCGGACGAGGACTGGGCCGCCGTGATGGTCGCCCAACAGCACGCAATCCTGGGCTCACCATGGACCGCCTACTTCATCGACTATGACCCCTGGACCCACCTGGCCCTGGTCAAATGCCCCATTCTGGCCGTCTTCGGCGAACTCGACGTCCAGGTGCCACCAGAGGCCAACATTCCCGTGCTCGAAGAAGACGCCGCCGAGCACGAACTCGAAATCGAGATCGTCGAGATACCCGGCGCCAACCACCTCTTCCAGCCCGCCGGCAGCGGAGCCTTCTCCGAATACCCCCTGCTGCCCAAGGAGTTCGCCCCCGAGCTCCTCGAAACCATCACCGCCTGGCTCGACGAACACTAGCCGACGCAGGCGGGTTTAACGACAACGGAGGCGGTGGCGCGCTTTTTGCCCGCGATGACCGTGCGGGCGGCGGCGGGGTACGAACCCGCAAAAAGCGTGACACCGCCGGTATCACGAGACAGCCAACGTAAAACCATAAAGGGAGGACGATGCGCGCCGACGTGGATAAACTTATGAAGGAACGGGGAATAGACTGGCTCTACATCGGCGGAGGCAACGGCGACAATCCGGCGATGCACTACTTCCTGGGCGACGCCCAGATCGGCCACTGCAGCCTCTGGAAGCCCCGGGGCCGCCGGGCCACCCTCCTCACCGGACCCTTCGAGCGCGACGAGGCCGCCCGGTTGCCCTTCGACACCCTGGTCACCAGCGAGCTGAACCTCCACGAGCTGATGACGATCAGCGACCCCCTCGATCGCTCCGTGGCGATGGCCCGCCGGATCATCGAGCGTTTGAACGTCACCGGTCGCCTGGCCCTCTACGGCCGGGGGAACACCGGCTCCGACTACGCCTACTGGCGCGCCGTCGACCGGGAGATCGACGGACTGAGCGTCGAGCCCGAGTTCGGCGTCAACCTGATCGTTCAGGCCCGCGAGACCAAGGAGCCCGACGAGATCGAGGAATTGAAGAAGGCCGCCGTCGGCTCCTGCCGGACCTTCGCCGCGATCCGGGCGCTACTCGCCGCCTCCGAGGTCCGCGACGGCAGGCTCCATCACGATGACGCCCCGCTGACCGTGGGACGGGTCAAGCATCAGATCGCCCTGGAGCTCTTCAAGAACGGCCTCTTCGAAGCCGTGGGCAGCATCTTCGCCCCGGGACGCGAGGGCGGCTTCCCCCACTCCACGGGCTCCAACGATCACCATCTGGCCGTCGGCGAGCCCATCGTCTACGACATGTTCCCCCAGCAGCTCGGCCACGGCTACTTCCACGACATGACCCGCACCTGGTGCGTAGGCGAGGCCCACCCCGCCGCCGCCAAGGACTACGAGCTGGTCAAGGAGGTCCAGCGGGAGATCTACGACTGGATCGAGGTCGGCAAGAGCTGCTACGAGGCT
>WJMB01000259.1 GCA_014728185.1 Candidatus Coatesiibacteriota bacterium | reverse complement strand
TCGCCGCCCTGGACGAGGTCGAGGATGTCCTGGCCCAGTGCCGGGAGTTCCGCCCCGAGCTGGCCGTGCTCTACGTCGAGAAAGCCGCGGGACGACTGGAGGAGGCCTTGGACCAGGAGGGGCTGCCGACACGCGTGGCCTCCGGAGCTGAAGGACTACTCGCCCTTGCCGGGCTGAAGAACGCGGACACCTTCGTGGCGGCCAGCTCGGGCTCGGTGGGACTGGAGGCGGTCCATGCGGCGATGGTCGCCGGCAAGGACATCGCCCTGGCCAACAAGGAGGTCCTGGTCGCCGCCGGCGGACTGTTCACCGCCGCCGCCGAGCGTCACGACGTGGAGCTGCTGCCCGTGGACTCCGAGCACTCGGCGATCTGGCAGTGCCTACAGGGTGCGGACAACGCCCGGGTGGCCCGGCTGATCCTGACCGCCTCGGGGGGACCGTTTCGGGAGGTGTACGACCTCAGCGGGATCACTCCCCGCCAAGCGTTAAAGCATCCCAACTGGAGCATGGGGGCCAAGATAACCATCGACTCGGCGACGCTCTTCAACAAGGGGCTGGAGCTGATCGAGGCCCACTGGCTCTTCGACGTCGAGCGCGTCGATGTGGTGGTCCACCAACAGAGCGTGGTGCACAGCCTGGTCGAGTTCGTCGACGGCTCGGTGTTGGCCCAGCTCGGCGCGCCGGACATGCTGCTGCCCATCCAGTACGCCCTGACCCATCCCGATCGCGAGATCGGCCCGGCGCCCAAGCTGGAGCTGACCGAGGTCGCCCGGCTGGACTTCGAGCCGCCCGACGAGGAGCGCTTCCCCGCCCTGCGCCTGGCCCGGGAGGCCTGGGTGGCCGGCGGACTGGCCCCGGCCCATCTCTCCGCCGCCGACGAGGTCGCCGTGGCCGCCTTCCTCGAAGGCCGTTTGGCCTTCACCGGAATCCCCCGGATTATCGAGGGCGTGCTGGAGGAGCTGGGAGCGCCGGAATACTCGACGCTGGACGAGGTCCGCGAGGCCCTCGAGCTGGGACGGGAGCGCGCCGCCGCCCGCATCGGGAAACCCACGGGCCGCTGAGGACGTATCCCAACGGTCGGGGATGCACTCGACCCCACGACGTCGAACAGCAAATCGCACAGAGCATGGCGGACGGATGAACTACAACCATCTCAGCAACACGCTCGCGATCCTGCTTGGTGGCGCATCAAGCAATTGAAGGCGTATAGATGCCGCCCGCACATACTCCCCTTGCCCCCCGCCGGTGTGCCGATACTAACCGCCGCCAACGATACCCAGGGCTCTCGATAATCACCTCGACAACCGACCACCATCCACCACAACGGAGCGATCAGCCCGTGTCGACCATCCTCGAGTCCATCCTCTACTTCATCCTGGCCTTCTTCCCCGTGGTGTTGATCCACGAGGCCGGTCACATGCTGGCCGCCAAGCTGCTGGGCATCGAGGTCAAGCGCTTCAGTGTGGGCTTCGGCAAGCGCCTCTTCGGCGCCCGGCGCGGCGAAACCGACTACTGCGTTTCGATGATCCCCCTGGGCGGCTACGTGCGCCTGGCCGGCGACGACCAGCCCGGACCGCTGCGTGAGCAGCGCCATCATCTGCTGGCCCATCCGCGTCTGCACCGCCTGCTGGTCTACGTTGCCGGTCCCCTGGCCAACCTGATCCTGGCGCTGATCATCTACTGCGGCGTCTACTGGGCCGGGTTCGAGGAGCTCTACTACGAGCCTGTCATCGGCCGGGTGGTCGAGGAGCTGCCCGAGGGTCAGGCCTCGCCGGCGGCGGCGGCGGGACTGCGAGCCGGTGACCGTGTCCTGACCCTTGACGGCGAGCCCGTCGAGAGCTGGAGCGAGCTCACCCAGGGCGTGATCATGAATACGGGCGGGGAGTTCGACCTCACCGTCGAGCGCGGCGGCGAGGAGCTGACCCTGACGGTAACGCCCTACTCGAACCCCGAGTTGGGCTACGGCCAGATCGGCGTGGGACCGCGCATCGAGCCGGTGATCACCCGGCTCACCGACGAGGCCGCCGCCACGGGTTTGCGCCCCAGCGATCGCATCGTCGCCTTCAACGGGAGCGAGATCGGCGAATTGGGTGACCTGCAGGGCGCCCTCGCCGCCGCCGTCGAGGATGGTGCCGAGGAAGTCGAGCTGATGGTTCGCGGCGACGACGGCGAGCGTGAGCTGACGGCGCCGCCGGCGCTGTTCTCCAACGGCGAGCAGGTGATCATCGGCGGCAGTGTCCGCCGCATCGAGCCGGGGCTCCTCGCCGGGGTCGGTCTGGCCGCCGACGAGACCTACGCCCAGCTCGAGAACACCTACGGCGGCCTGGAGCTGATGATCACCGGCGCCCTGGGGGTCAAAGAGAACCTGGCCTCGGTGATCTCGATCGCCTACGTATCCGGTCGCATCGCCCAGCAGGGGCTGACGGCCTTCCTGCGCTTCGTGGCCGGACTGTCGGTGATTCTGGCCATTTTCAACCTGCTGCCCATCTTCCCCCTGGACGGCGGCCACCTGGCCTTGCTGCTGACCGAGATGATCCGCCGCCGCCCCGTGCCACCGCTTGTGCAGCGCGGCTTCGCCTACCTGGGCATCCTGTTGATCGGCGGGCTGTTCATCCTGGCGATCTACTCGGACATCAGCCGCCTGTTCTTCTGACAGGTACCGGCTCGCTAACCGCCGGTGAGCATCACAAACGGGATAATCGGCTCTATTGACCGAGAGCCGCTCCGAGGCCCCAGGTGCTCTAACGCCTACCTGACCCTCCTGTTTTTCCAAACTTCCAGCACTAAGCGACGTAAGCGATCATAGCTCAGCTCTCGATAGCCACCGGGACGGCCCAGGCCGTCCCGGTTTTTTTGCATACCTGCCAGATCATCATCAGGTAACTCGATCAATTCCCCCGTCTCCGGTCGGGTATCCGCTTCGGGCAAACAATCTCCGGGCACTGCCGTTACAGTCTGCGGTTACCTGAGGCGGTCATCTTCGGGATAGGGTTCGTTTTTGACCTGCGGACCCTTCATTTCGCCGACAGACAATAGCAATTACGCATCCCTATCACTATTCCTGCATGCCAAAACAATCTGACTTTATTGCATAATGCCCCTTGACATTATCATAGCCGTATCCAACAATTTAGTATACAAAAAATTTCTTTTATCATCGCGATAACAACCTATTTGCTCTTTCGCTTTGTTATCCGCTTCCGGACAAACAGCACTCGAGGGGTGAGGACATGACCGAAACCGAACACCGCTTGCGCTTTATCCACCTGCTGGCCGAGTACCTGCCCCGCGTCGGGGTGCGCGTCGAGCAGGCCGACTCGATCAGCAACACCATCCTGCAGCACACCCGCCACCCCGTCGAGGCCGCCCTCAAGAACGGCGCTCTCGGCGAGGAGGATCAGCGGCTGTTCCTCTACGGTTCAGCGGCATCCATCGTCGCCCTATTCGGCGAGGAGCGGCTGGATGACTTATTGCGGGCGATCGATCTCGCCGACCTGAAAGATGAAATCCGCTCCCTTTCCAACGACCGTCTGGCCGAGGTCGCCGGGCTCTGGGGCGTGGAGCCACCCGACGGGGAAGACGCCGAGGATCCCCTGCTGGCCGCCGCCTTGTTTGTCGAGGGTCTGCTGAGCCTCGATCCCCGACTGCGCCGCGTCGCTCTGGCCCAAGTCAGAGGCGCCACGGGTCTGGATTTCCGGCAACTCACCATCAAGCGCAGCTCGGGCCTGGGCTCGCCGCCGGGCATGGTCAAGCTGGGACTGGAAGGCTGCGAAAAGTTCAAGAACCACCAACACTGCAAACTGGTTTCGTCAGGCGGTGAAATTGTCGACTTCGAGGTCAGCTGGGTCACCGGCAACGGGACCGCCCAGCTTACCCCGGTGGACATCAAACGACTCGGATTAAAGCAGGGCGACACCGTCACTGTGCTTTTCGACGCCTAGTGAATCCAACATCCCACTCTTTAAGGACAACCTCGAACAGCTTTGTCCTTAACTGATGATTATCCAAACCAACGCCCCGCGGGGGCGAAAACGGAGGGAGCGCAAGATGGAATTCCCCTGGATCCGCCTGGTCAACCTGGTCTTTTGTATCATCATTCTCATTCTCGGTCTGCGCCAGTATCGCAAGACCGGCGTCAAAGCATACATCTTCGTCGGCCTGGGTTTCGTGATGTACGCCATCAGCCACATACTCTACATGATCCCCTCGGGCACCGAGGGCGTCGTGATGGCCAAGCTGCCCGGTATCTACGAAGCGCTGATCGGTGTACGCTCCGTCGGCTACATCCTGGTCATCATCGGCATGGCCGTCTAGTCCGCCAACTACAAACCCCGATAAACGCGGGACCGGACCGAACCGGTCCCGCTCCTTACCTTCCTTGGACCGCGGTAACCTGAGCGCAGCGGCCTCGGTAAAACCAGCCGTCGGCTAGGCGACCCCCCTGGCGCCTTGAACGGAGGCTTTGGCACGTTTTTTGCGGAATCCGGGCCTCCTGACTCCCGGCGAGGTGGGTCTGCGCAAAAAACGTGCCAAAGCCGGGCGAGGGCGGGGGTTTTCGGCGAGAAAGCGGTTTTACCGAGGCCGCGCCGACCCCTCCCCGTCGGGCGGAGCGATGTGCTATCATCGCCCCCATGAACGACGCCGAGCACAGCAAACCTGAACGGCTCCACGGCGACGGAGAAGTGCCCTTCGACCGTCCGAAAACCAATCGCGGCCTGGGTCTGCCGCGCTGGTTCGTCGTGCTGGATTATTTCTTCCTGCTGCGGCCGATGATCCTGATCCCGGTCTGGCTCTTCTTGCTGTTGGGCAACTACCACGCCCTGGTCGAAACCGGCGCCTACCAGTGGAGCGCCACGCTGCTTCCCGACCTGGACCTCCTGCTCTGCTTCGTAGCCTATACCCTGTTGGTGGGCGGGATCTACGTCAACAACCAGCTTAACGACGCCGAGACCGACCGCCGCAACCGCAAGCTGTTTCTTATCTGCGACGGCTACATCTCGCGCCGCGCCGCCTGGACCTACCAGCTAGCTCTCCAGGGTCTGGCCCTGGCGGCCGCCCTTTATTTCCAGAGCTGGGATTACCTCTGGGTCGCCGCCGCCTCGATCGCTCTTGGATTCGCCTACAACACTCCGCCGGTCAAGCTCAAGGGCAAACCGATACTGGATATCGCCGCCAACGCCTTTGGCAACGGGTTTTTTAACATTGCCATCGGATACGTGATAGTCCGGGAAATCACCGCGTCCTTCTGGCCCCTGGCCCTGCCCTACATGCTGGCTGTAGGCGCTGTTTTCGCCAACACAACCGTGGTCGACGTTTGCGGCGACCGCGAGTCCGGCGAGCGCACCTCGGCGGTGACCTTCGGTCCGGCCTTCACCCGCTGGACGGCGCTGTTTCTTCAGTTGGCAAGCGTGGTGACGGCGCTGCTCTTCGAGGTTCGGCCGGCGCTCCTTGCCGGACTTCTCTGCCTGCCGCTATTCATGCTGGCCTTGGACGGCAAGCGCCGGCACATCAAGCTGAGCTATCAGGCGACGACGCTGATCTACGCCTTGGCCGCCGCCGCGCTGCACCTCTGGTTTTTGCCCTTCCTGATCGGCGTGATCTGGCTGACACGCTGGTATTACCGCAAGAAGTTCAACCTGCGGTATCCCTGAGCGGACGGGTATATCGAAGGCGACATCCATGGGAGTAGTGACAGAGCCGGCTCCCGGACGCTATAAAACAGACAGAAGGGCCGACCTGTTGGTCGGCCCCCATTATGCTTACCATAATCTACGGCCAAGACTACTTAATACACATATACTACTAGTAGCAGGTGACCCTCACAAATTTGATAAACAGGTAGGATAGCAATGAAACGTTTCCTGATCGGCTCACTCGTTGGCGGTGCTGTGGTTGGGCTGATCCCTCTCCTTTCCGGAGGGGTCGGTATCACCCCGGCCTTGATTGCCGGAGGGCTCCTTGCCTCACTTATCTGGTTCTCGGGCGGTGAGCCTAAGGCATCATCCAACACGGACGATGATATTGAATACCGTTACCGTGCGATATGTCATCCCACAACGTCCCGCTACACTTCCCCGCGCATTCCGACCACGCAGGAGCGCATCTACGAGCGCGCGGCCCGCGGCTCGGCGGCGCAGCGGCTGATGAATCGTCGCTGAGTGATTGGCCCCCCCTTGCCATTCCAACCCGAGCCTGCTATAGTTCCCGTCGATGAAAACAAACACTCCAGTCCAGACGACGCTTAACGATAAAGCGCTTATCAATCCGGCCCTCAGCAATCTGCGCCGGTGGTGGTGGACCGTTTCCAGACGGTCGATCTCCACCGGCTAGCGCACTCCAGGCTCAGCTTACGGAAAGAGGTCGGCCGACGGGCCGGCCCTTTCCATACCGCACGCGGCCCGTACACCACGGGCCGCTTTTTAGTACCACTGGAACCAAAGCAAACAGAAAAGGAGAAGCTCATGCAACTGAAGCTGGAGAACCGACGATACCTGATCGGCAACCAGGAACTGCCGACGAGTTGGTACAACGTCGTCCCCGATCTTCCCGGAGGGCTGCGGCCCATTCTAAATCCGGGCACCGGTGAGCCCCTGCGTCCCGGTGATCTCGCGCCGCTGTTCCCCGAGGGGCTGATCGAGCAGGAAGCCGCGACCGAGTCCTACATCGAAATCCCCCAAGCCGTTCGCGAGGTGCTGGCCGTCTGGCGGCCGACCCCGCTGGTGCGCGCCCGGAGGTTGGAGCGGGAATTGGGGACGAAGTCGCGGATCTACTACAAGTACGAGGGGGCCAGCCCCTCGGGCAGCCACAAGACCAACACCGCCGTCGCCCAGGCCTACTACAACAAGCGCGAGGGGGTCCGACGACTGGCCACGGAGACCGGTGCCGGACAGTGGGGCAGCGCCCTGGCCTTCGCCGCGGCCCAGTTCGACCTCGAACTTCAGGTCTATATGGTGCGCTGCAGCTACGATCAGAAACCCTACCGCCGAGCGTTGATCGAGGCCTTCGGTGCGGGCATCGTCCCCTCGCCCAGCCCGCGGACGGCGGTGGGCCGCCGGGTGCTGGAGGAGACCCCGGACACACCGGGCTCCCTGGGCACGGCGATCAGCGAGGCTGTCGAGGACGCGGCGGGACGCGAGGACACCCGCTACGCCCTGGGTTCGGTGCTCAATCATGTCCTGCTGCACCAGACCGTCATCGGCCAGGAAGCCCAGCGCCAATTCGCCCTGGCCGAGGATTATCCCGATGTCATCGTCGGCTGTTGCGGCGGCGGATCCAACTTCGCCGGTCTGGCGACCCCCTTCCTGCCGGACAAGCTGGCGGGTCGCATGCTGCGCCTGATCGGCGTCGAGCCTTATAGCTGCCCCACCCTGACCCGGGGTCGCCGGGCCTACGACTTCGGCGACTCGGCCCGGCTGACACCGCTGATCTATATGCACACCCTGGGCAGCGGCTTCGTGCCGCCGGCCATCCACGCCGGGGGATTGCGCTACCACGGCATGGCGCCCATCGTCAGCGCTCTGGTCGACCAGGGGCTGGTCGAGGCCGTCGCCGAGCATCAACGCGACTGCTTCGCCGCCGGCGTTCTCTTCGCCCGTTGCGAGGGCTTCCTCCCGGCGCCGGAATCGACCCACGCGGTGCGGCGGGCGATCGTCGAGGCTACACGGGAGCCCGAGCGCCCCCAGTGCATCCTCGTCGGACTGTCCGGTCACGGGCTGCTGGACTTGGGCAGCTATCAGCGTTACTTCGCCGATGAGCTGGAAGACTTCGCCTATCCTCAAGCGGCCGTTGAAGAATCCCTGAGGGAGCTGCCGGGCGCCACGAGTGTCAGTCCGACCTGATGATTCCTCTTCAATCACCCAGGCGGAGGTTGTGGGTCGGCACCCAATCCCCGCCGCTTCCGATAGACAAGCAAAGGGGCCGAACCGGAGGTCGGCCCCTGCATTAAGAATACGTGTTTCCGCCCTACCCGCCTAACGCTCCGGCAGGCCGAAGTAGTAAACCCCCACACCGGCGAAGAAAGCCCCGGGATAGTAGTCCTCCTCGCCGAAAGAAAGGGAATAGCCGCCGTGGATGTTGAAGCCCAGACAGGCCGTCGGCTGGTAGGTCAGCTCGACCACGGGCTCGACGAGGAAGTAGGTCCCACTATAACGCTCGACGTAGTAGCGGTTGTCTCCCTCGTCCTCGAGTGTGAGCTCGAAGCTGTAACCTCCGCCGCCGGTCATCACCGGGAAGCTCAGCGCGAGGTGCTCGTTGAGTCGCAGGTAGGGCTCGAGGATGAAGCCGCCGTAGGTGAAGGAGACATCGACCTCATCGGAATCGTTGCCGACGAGGAAGTAGGTCACCCCGCCGCCGCCGATACGCAGCCAGTCGTTGATCGTTCCGAAGCCGCGGTTTCCCACACCCATCAACACTCCGGAGAACTCGGGGTTGAGCTCGGCCGGGTCGAAGGTGCTTAATCGCAGGAAGAAGCCGTCTCCGGCCGTGGTCTCGACGCCGGGGCAGCTCTGGGCGAGCGTCGCCGCCGCAAGGACGCCGAGAAGAATCAGCAGTGTCCGTCTCACGACTCCGCCTCCGTTTGTGATAGGGCATTCGATGCGGTGTGGTGTGGTCGTTTTGCCGTCCAAGGCAGGATCCGATTATCAATGTGGGGTAACGCTGGCATATACGTTGGTTGCTTATAAGTCTCAGCGGGAGAAAAGTAGCGGTCAATCCGCCAGCGCAGATTGACGTTATCCGGGTTGGCCTCCCGTGGGACGGCGCGGCCGGTTCACTGTTCACCAGTGGCCAAGATGAAGCGGGACGGGATAAACAAAACACTCCGGAAACAATGGCAAGCCGGAGCGGAGATCGGGTTGTCGGAGTCGGTGGAGCGGGGTACCGGGATCGAACCGGCGGCGTTCAGCTTGGGAAGCTGACATTCTACCACTGAATTAACCCCGCTTTCCTTTGTTGAGGCAGGAAGATATCTTAGCACCGGAATCGGGCGCTGTAAAGCTCCGTGGCTGTCCGTTCATGGTGACTAACGCCCACGTCGTGGGGCACGGACTCGAGCGTTTGTCCGACCGGCCTGTTCGAGCGTTTCGTTGGCGCCGAAGCGAGACGGTGATTCAATCCCTTCTCGCGATCCGCCTTTGACCCCGTCGCGGGGCTGGGGTATCATCGCGCCATGAAACGTCCGCCGCGAATCATGTTCAGCGCCGGCGAGCCCTCGGGCGACCTCCACGCCGCCGGGGTGCTCGGTGAGCTGCGCGCCCTACTGCCCGGACTCGGAGCCCGCGGACTGGGCGGCGACCGCCTGGCCGCCGCCGGGGCCGAGCTGGACCTGGAGTACGGCGAGCTGGCCCTGATCGGCCTGGGGGGTTTATTGGGCAAGCTGCGGCGCATCCGCCAAACCCAGCGCATGCTGGAGCGGGCCTTCGCCGATGTCGACGCGCTGATCTGCGTGGACTATGGCGGCTTCAACAAAGGCTTGGCCCGACGGGCGGCGCGACGCGGCCTGCCCGTGATCTATTACATCTGCCCCAAGGTCTGGGTCTGGGGTGCCTGGCGGGCGGCGGGGCTGGCGCGATCCTGCGAACTCATGCTGCCGATTCTGCCCTTCGAGGAGCCGCTCTGGCGGCAACAGGGCGTACCCACGCTCTACGTCGGCAATCCCGTGCTGGACTACCTGCCCGCGCCGCGGGAACCCGGGGACCCCGAACGGGTGGCGGTGCTGCCCGGCAGCCGCGAGGGCGAGCTTCGGCGCCTGCTGCCCGTCTTCGAGGCCGCCGCGCGCCTGCTGCGCGCCCGACGCCCCGGCCTGCGCTTCGTCATCCCCTCGGCCACGGCGGCGATCCGCGAGCTAACCGCGCGTTGGCTCGCCGAGCTGGACATTGAAATCCTGGAGCATGTTGACGGTGACTTGCACGGAACCATCCAGAACTGCGGACTGGCGCTGACCGCCTCGGGCACGGTCGGCCTCGAGGTGGCCTGCCTGGGTGTGCCCCAATTGATCTGCTACAGGGTCGATCCGCTGACCGAGCTCTTAGCCCGCACGGTGATCCGCACCCGCTGGGTGGGCTTGCCCAATCTGGTCGCCGGGAGGACGATCGTCCCCGAATTGCTGCAAGACGACCTGACACCGCGCTCCCTGGCCGCTCGGACACTGGAGTTGCTGGAGAACCCCGAGCTGCGTCTTGAACAGCGGAATGCCGGGCTGGAGGCGAGGCGGCTGCTCGGCGGCGGTGGAGCGGGCAAGCGAGCGGCAGCGGCAATCGCCGGATTGCTTGATAAGCGGCTGGGCGGCTGACGGCGGTTCCGGCTGGCGCCGCGCCGTGATTCTGGGGATCGCGTACCCCGTTCGGACCGGGTTGTGATTGTAATCGGCTGATAATACACGTGTAGCCCTATAAGCATCAGTCACTAATGAGCATTCAAAAAGTGGCGGATACAAGGTGTGTACACGGTGGACAATCTTCTTTGCTAGTAACTTGTTTGGGCATTCTGGAACGTGATCGGACGAAATATGGCTGATTGGGAGCGCCTTGTTGGGCTGTTACTCACTTTCCGGCAATCCGCCGTTTTGATCAAACATTCATTTAGCATACCGTTATTACCTTTGGAATTACCACACATTCATGAAAAGGTATGCATCACTAATAGCTTGTTATTATGTGCCTTTAGCTGTGTATGCCGTCACTGTCCGTGCGCTGCCTGGTGGCAGAAAAGACGTGCTCTAAGCGGACGCTTCAAATAGAACGCTCTGCTTCGGGAAGACGCGACTCCTGATTCACATCCCGGGCTTCACGGCTTAAGGAGGCTAAATGCTTTTAATTAGCTGCTTTAGCAGATATGAAAACTGTCGGCATATCGATCTGGAGCCCTTCGTGAGGTAGTTGTCGGCATTTCCGCTCTAGGTGCGGCTTATCGTCCCTTCAACGTTCGGTTCATTCTCTAGTGATAATCCCTTACCTTTTCTTACGGCATTTAGGAGTCAATAGCCTTTGCTTCAGAGAAAAGACAAGCGCGCGGATAACAAGATTTGCCACTGATAACATCCTTTGAATGCCGCCACATTTCATCTGTCCGTTTTGTGAAGAGTCTCAGAGAATCATCTCTTGAATTATCAGCAGTTTACAATTACGATTCGTTCCGGATAGGGTATTCGATCCCCTCGTTTGTTATCACCCATTCAGTTTACCAGGACTCATAAGTACTTCAATAACAAGCATAAAGAGTGCTCATGATGATAGCGGGATCAAAGCCCGACGCGCCGAGAAAGCGACTACCTGCTTGGTGAACCTCTAGTTATCCGCCCTGTTTGGTCCGAACACGTCCCATGATGCCTTCAGGTATTGTCGGGCGGCGTTCAACGATAGCGCCGGCGGCGGTGTCATTGGTGATTCCACACCGGTCTGAGGGAGCGAACAGCATCACGATGAGTTCCAAGGGCGCCAGAAAACAGGCGTTAAAACGCTTCGCCGAGCAGTTGCGCGGTCACTGGCTGCTGCTGGGGGCCGGGCTGCTGGGCAATCTGATCGCCTCGGCCTTCGAGGGCGCTGTTCCCTGGCTGGCCGGGGTGTTCATCGACCGCCTGGGCGGCCCCGTGGCCGAGTTGGACACCCTGCTGGTCGGCCTGGGCTTCAGCGACCCGGCGGCGACGGCGCTATGGTTGGTCCCGGCGGCCCTGGGCGTGGCCCTGGCTCTCAACGCCCTGTTCATCTTCGGCGGCACCTACGCCATCCAGTACGCCGGACAGCGGGTGGCCTACCGGCTGCGCAACCGGCTCTGGCGCCACTTGTTGCGTCTGGACGTCGGCTACCACAGCCGTACGGGATCCAGCGAGCCCCTGGCGCGCCTGGTCAGCGACGTCAACATGCTCTCCCAGTCCGTCTACTCGGTCAAGGAGTTCAGCTCCGCCACCGCCCGAACCCTGGTGCTGATGAGCCTGATCGTCGCCCGGCACTGGCAGCTCGCCCTGGTGACGCTGGCCATCCTACCGCCCCTGGCCCTGCTGCTCAACTATCTGGGGCGGCGGGTCAAGCGCCACACCCACGAGCTTCGCCGCCGGGAGAGCGGCCTGCTGGCCCGGCTGCGCCAGACGGTCTCCTCGATGCGCGTGGTGCGCGCCTTCGGCGCCGAAGAACACGAGCGGCGCGGCTACGGTGAGCGGGTCGAGGGAACCCGGCGCGCCGCCGTTCGACAGGCCAAGGTCCAGGCCTTCACCCGGCCGGCCATCGAGGCCCTGGGCGTGGCCGGAATCATCGGCGTGATCACCTACGGCGTCTACCTGGTCGACGGCGGGACAATCACCACGGGGATGCTCATCGAGTACGTGGGCCTGGTGGCTCTGCTGCTGCAGCCCTTGCGAGTGCTGGGCCAGGCCAACAACCACCTCCAGCGTATCGGCGCCGCCCTGGAGCGCATCTACGAGGTACTGGACCGCGAGCCCGCCGTCGTCGAGCCCGCGAGTCCCCACACCCCCGCCGAGGTCCGCGGCGAACTGGTTTTCGAGGAGGTCGTCTTCTCCCACCAGGGACCCGAGGGACGACGTCACCTCGACGGAATCAGCTTCCACGCCGCTCCGGGCGAGATCGTCGCCCTGGTGGGCCCCTCGGGGGCGGGCAAGAGCACTCTTGTCAAGCTGCCGCCCCGGCTCTACGACCCCGACGCCGGAAGGGTGCTCCTAGACGGCGTCGACCTGCGCGAGTGGTCTTTGGAGACCCTGCGTGGAGCACTGGCCGTAGTGCCCCAGGAGGCGATCCTGTTCAGCGTCAGCGTGGCCGAGAACCTGCGCTACGGCGCCCCCGAAGCCTCCGACGACGAGCTCTGGCGAGTCATCGAAGCCGTCGGACTCACCGAACGCATCCGGAGCTGCGAGCGGGGTCTGGCCGAACCCCTGGGCGAGCTCGGCCTGACCCTCTCCGGCGGCGAGCGCCAGCGTCTCTCGGTTGCCCGGGCGATGCTGCGCGATCCCCGGCTGCTGATCCTCGACGAAGCCACCAGCTCCTTGGACGCCGAGAGCGAACTCGCCGTCCAACAAGCCCTCGAAACGCTGATGCGCGGGCGAACCACCCTGGTGATCGCCCATCGTCTGGCCACGGTGCGCGAGGCCGACCGCATCCTGGTGCTCGAGGCGGGCCGGATCATCGAGTGCGGAACCCATGACGAGTTGACCGCCGCCGGCGGCCTCTACGCCCGGCTGGTCGCAGAGCAGGATGGCCGCCGCTGAGCGGGGACACTTTTACCGAGGGATTATCACCTGAAACTGAATCTACGTCGAAAACGCCAAAGAGCGGCATTTAGAACTGAAGTGCCGACAATCACCT
>WJMB01000258.1 GCA_014728185.1 Candidatus Coatesiibacteriota bacterium | reverse complement strand
GACCCGCCCGGCGAGGATTACTCCCTCTTCGGCGGAGCCCTGGCCCTGCGGCAGCCGTCCCGGGGACCGCGTACCAGCCTGGACGCGGTGCTACTGGCCGACTTCCTCCCTCTCGGCGGCCCCGTCGCCGAGCTCGGGTTGGGCCACGGGGCCTGCGCCCTGGCTGCGCTGCACCTCGAGCGAGCCCCGACGGCCTGGGGGATCGAGCTCCAGCCCGACCTCGCCGAGCTGGCCCGCTTCAACGCCCGTCGCAACGGCCTGGAGCTCAGCGTCGTCACGGGCGACCTGCGCGCGCCGGAGCTGCTGCCGCCGCCCGGCGACCGGCCGAACGCCTACGACCGGGTGCTCACCAATCCGCCCTTTCGCGCGCCCGGTGACGGCCGGATCAGCCGCGAACCGTCGCGGGACCGGGCCAGGCGGGAGACGGCGGGAACCCTGACCGACTTTCTCGACGCGGCGCGACGCATCCTCAACCCCGGCGGCGCGCTCTACCTGATCTTCACCGCCCGACGGACAGCCGAGCTGATCCACGAGCTGCGCCGTCGCAGCCTGGAGCCCAAGCGGCTGCGCCCGATACACGGCCGCCGGGAATCTCCGGCCCGCTTGGTCCTCGTCGAGGCCCGCCGCGACGGCGGCGTCGAGCTCACCCTGGAGCCCCCCCTTTGCACCCATGAAGACAAGGATTACAGCCCGGAGCTTGCGGAGATTCTGGCCGGTCGTCCCGGCGGCGCTGCTGGCCGCTAGCTGCGGTCCCCAGGAGACCGACCCCCTGGCCGAGCTGGAGGTTCCGGAGCCGACGGCGGCCGACCTGTTGCTCATCGGCGACGGCGCCGGGGCGCGGGCTCTGTTGGAGGAGCTGCCCGAGGGCTCGACGGAGCGCGACTACGCCGCCGCCCAACTGGCTCTGGCCGACGGAGAGCCCCACCGCGCCGCCGCGTTGCTGGCCGCCCTGGACGAACCCCGCGCAGAGTATCAACTGGTCCGTCTTCAACTCGCCGGGCTGCTCCCCACGCGCCCCGACGAGCAACCGCCGCCCGGCGGTGATCCGGCCCTGGAGCTGGGTCGCGGACTGGCTCTGCTCCAAAGCGGTTTCCGCGAGGATGGCCTGGCCCGCCTCGAGCCCCTCGACGATGGCCCGCTGGGCTGCCTGGCCCAACTGGCCCGCTCCCGGGAGCTCGATCCGGTGGAGGAGGGACCCGAGCGCCGCCGGGCCCTGGAGACGGCCTGGTCGCTGGCCACCCCGATCCTGCGACGCCTGGTCTTTCCCGACTACCGCCGCCTCCTCGACGAGCGGGGCGGCGGGCGGGGCGTCGCCCGGGAGCTGGACGAGGAGCGCGGCCTGGTCGCCGCCGCCTCGCCGCTCTGGGACGAGCTGACCTACTGGACGGCCCTGCTCTCCGGCGAGGACCGCCGGCGGGAGCTGGCCTGGGAGCTGCTGGCAGAGAACGAACCGACCGACGACACGGCCCGACGCCGGGCCTTCGAACTGCTCGAGTACTCCCCCGACGTCCCCGCCGATGAGCGGGCGCGCCAGATCGCCCTGGCCCTGGAGCTGGGCGATCTCGACGCCGCCGCCGAGGAGCTGGGGCGACTGCCCGACGGCCCGGCGGCGGTGCTGCTGCGCGGCGAGCTGGAAAGCGCCCGGGGCCGCTACGGCCTGGCCCTGGCCCAGTACGAGACCCTCTACGGCGGCGCCGACGACGGCCCTGCCCGGCTCTACGCCGGGGTGGCCCAGTTCAACCGCGGCAACGACGCCGAGGCCGTGGAGCTGTGGTCCGCCGTAGGCGCGACGGATGTTCCGACCGAGCTCGAGGGAACCTATCTGGAGCGCGACGCCGAACGAGCCGCCGCCAAGGCCGCCTACTACCGGGGCAACCTGCTGCGCTACACCTTCCCCGCGCGGGCGGCGGCGCTCTACGAGTCCGCCCTGCGCAGCGAACCGGAGGGCCTCGAGGGCAAGGAACGCGCCCGTGCCGCCTGGCGCCGGGCGATGATCCTCGCCGGGGCCGGGGACTACGCCGCCGCCTCCCGGGCGATGTCCCAGGCCGCCCACGACCCCGCCTACACCACCCACTGCGCCTACTGGGTCCCGCGCCTGGCCGGACTGGCCGCCGGCGAACCGCCCCCCGAAGAGGCCAACTGGACCCACCCCTTCTACGAGCTGCCCGCCCGGCGTGATCGCTGGTGGCTCTACGACTACGCCGACGCGGACTTCACCCCCTGGGGCGGTCTGCTCGAGGGCTGCCACAGCACCCTGGACGACCCCGAGCTCGATCTGCTGCTGACCCTGGCCGGCGTGGGCGACGACACCTTCTTCGAGGGCTATCTGGCCGCCCTGGATTACCACCGGGGCGACGATCCGCTGATGCGCGCCACCGCCGCGTTGGCCCGGGTGCGACGCCGCTGCGAGATCGGCGATTACGGCCCCGCGCCGGGGCTGGACCAGGCCGGACGCGCCCTGGCCCTCACCGACACCGCCAGCCCCGAGGGCCTGCTGGCCCTGCCCTTCGCCTACCCCCTGGTTTACGTTGAAGAGCTGCGCGCCGCTGTCGGGCGCGTTTCCGTCGATCCCCTGCTGCTGACGGCGCTGGCACGCGAGGAGAGCCGCTTCGATCCCGGCGTGGTCTCCCGGGCCGGCGCCCTGGGGCTGACCCAGCAGATGCCGGGCACCGCCGCGCTGACCGCAGCCGAGCTGGGCCTGGACGACTACGACCCCCGGGAGCCCGCCGACTCCCTGCTCCTCGGCGCCGCCTACCTGAGCCGGATGCTCGAGCGCTACGACGGCGACCTGTTGCTGGCCCTGGCCGCCTACAACGCCGGACCGGGCAACGCCGACCGCTGGGTGGCGGCACGTGAGACACTGCCGCCGGACCTCTGGCTGCTGACCACGCCCTTCGACGAGACCCGGCGCTACGTCGTCCGGGTGCTGGGCAGCTACCGCCGCTACCGCCAACTCTACGGGAACTGAGCCGATGGGCCTGGAAATCATCAAGCGCTGGCGGGACCTGCGCCGCGCCCTGGCCGTGATGCGGCCCTGGCGCGGCCGCCTGCTGCTGCTGGGCCTGCTGGGCCTGCCCCTGGCCGGGGTCGGCCTGGGGCTGGTCTGGGGCGTGGGTCACGCCCTGGACGTCTTGCAGAGCGGGTCCGGAGACGGGCTGCTCGGCGCGGTGTTGATTCTGGCCGGGGCCTTCATTCTGCGCGCCGCCCTGGGCGCCCTGGGCAACCTGCTGACCACGGCGCTGAACAGCCGCATCGAGCTGGAGCTGACCCAGAAGAGCTTCGACCACCTCCTCGGCCTGCCCTTGCTGACGGCCCGCTCCGGAGCCTACGCCGCCAGCTCGCTGTTCTTCGACTGCCGCAACTTCATCAGCACCGCCGGCGGCGTCTACCGCGGCTTCATCCTCGAGGGGCTCAAGGCCGCCGCCCTCTGGGGCTACCTGATCCACCTGGACTGGAAGGTCGGGTTGATCATCGGCCTGGCGGCCCCGGCGGCCGCCCTGCCCTTCCTCTGGCTCACGCGGCGCCTCGGCCGTCAGGCGGCGCGCTTCTATGACAGCACCGCCGACTTCTGGAGCCGAGCCGTCGAGGCCGCCGGAGCTCCGCGCCTGATCCGGGCCTACGGCGGCCGCGAGCTCGAGCTGCGCCGCTTTTCACGCACCGGGGCCGAGCGCCGCCGCCGCCTGCTCCGCCAGACCGCCCTGCAGACGGCCCTGGGACCCCTGGGAGAGCTGCTGACCGCCCTGGCCCTGGGGGCGGCCGTCTGGGCCGGACTCGACGCCGCCGCCCTGACCAGCCTCTCTTTGGGTCAGTTGGGCTCGGCCGCCGTGGCCCTGGGCTGGCTGCTGGTGACCCTGAAGAGTCTCTACGCCTCACTGGGGCCGTTGGAAAGCCTGATCGTGGTCCACCGCCGCCTCGACAACCTGTGGAGCGAGCCCGTCGAGGTTCTTGACGGCCCGCCGCCGCCCCGGGATTGGCGCGAGCTGACCCTGAACGGCCTCGCCTTCGCCTACCCCGACGGCGAGCGGGTCTTCGAGGGTCTGGAGCTGGAGTTCGCCGCCGGGCGCAGCTATCATCTCTACGGCCCCTCCGGGGTGGGCAAAACCACCCTGGGACGCCTGCTCTGCCGCCTCTACGATCCCGACGCCGGAACGATCGCCCTGGACGGCCGCGACGCCGCCGGTTTCGGTCGCGGAGCCTGGCGCGCCCAGGCCCTGCTCGTCGATCAGGAGCCCGAGTTCCTCCCCGGCGGCGCCCTCGAGGCGGTCTTCTATCCCGGCGACGGCGACGCCGTCCAGTGCGGGGAGGCCCGTCGTCTGCTCGAGCTGGTGGGCCTGAGCCCGTTGATCGGCGCCCGCTGCCTTAGCCAGGGCGGCAGCGAGCTCTCCGGCGGTCAGCGCCGCCGCCTGGCCCTGGCCCGGGCGCTCTTCCGCCGTCCACGCCTGCTGATCCTCGACGAAACCACCAGCTTCGTCGACGCCGCCGCCGAGCGCGAGCTGCTGGCCCGGGTGCGTACCGAGCTGCCCGAGACACTGCTGATCGTCATCAGCCACCGCGAGCGCGTCGGCGCCCTCGTCGACCGTCGCATCCAACTGCGCCGGGGCGCCGCGCCGCTGATCAAGTAGTCCGACGGGTTGATCCTCTGCGACACCCCGCCCATCAGGCGGCGGCTTACCACGGCGCTTCCGGGTCGGCGTCAAGCCCGGTCCGCCGCCGTTACGTAATCCCCGAATCCTTCCGACCCCTGCGCCGCTCTAAGGCCGCGATCACCGGCGTGATTGTTAAAGCCCGGAGCTGCCGTCAACCTGGAGCAATGGAGACCCCATCATCAACTCTCCGCCGCACACCGGTCGACAAAAGCCAACACCAGGCAGCGGCAACCGTCCGACAACCTCCAAAACCCCTTGGCTTCAGCCGCTATCGAGCAGAGTAGAGCAACGGGACGCCCTCGGCGTCCCGTTGTCAATCCATCAGCGCAGGTTGAAGGGCTATCGCTCGACGACCAGTCGGCGCTGGGCCTCGCCGTCGGGGGTGGCGAGGCGCAGCAGGTAGACCCCGGCGCTCAATCCGGTGGTGTCGATCTCGACGCTGTGGCGTCCGGCGGTGCGGCGGCCCGCCTCGATCAGGACAACCCGCCGCCCGGCCAGATCGTAGAGGGCCAGCTCGACCTCGGCCTCGGCGACCAGCTCGTAGGAAGCGCTGACGCTTCCAGAGCTCGGGTTGGGGAAGGGCCGCTCCAGGATGGTCCGGCCGACGGCGGCCTCGGGCAAGACCTCCAGGGGGCCGAAGACCGTCGCCCGGCCGTCGGCGTCGTAAGCGGTCAGCAGGTAACTGCGGGGCTCGGAACCCGGATCGCGGTCGAGGTAGGCCGACTCGCCGTCCAGTCCCTCGGCCAGGCGCTCGGCGTCCCGTGTCAGCTCGACGCTGACCGCGCCCTCGACGGTCCATTCCAGCAACACCCCTTCATCGACAGAACGGGCGCGGAAGTCGCCGTCGGCGAGGTCCACGGTCTGATCTATCTCGACGGCGTAGACATCGCCGCCGGAGCCCATCTGGTTGAGGTGGACCCCCTTGCCCGAGGTGATCAGGTATCGGCCGTCGTCGGAGATGTCTACGCAGGTGGCCGAGCCCGGGGTGTTCAGCCCCCACCAGGGGCCGACGGGGTCGGAGTCGCGCAGGATGATGACCTCGTCGTTGGTGTCGGTCTGGGAACCGGCGAAGGCGATGGCGATCCACTCGCCGTCGGCGGAGGCGTCGATCCACTCCGGGGTGTCCTGATAGGCGCCGCCGGCCTGCTCGGTCTCGTAGGTCCAGACCGGGGTGTCGCCCTGGGACTTCTCGAAACGGGTGACCCAGTTCTTGAGGTAGTTGGTGGCGTACCAGACGACGATGATCTGCTCGTTGTCGTCGCCCACCCAGCCCAGGCCGGCGTAGTTGCTGCCCGGGCAGTAGCCGGTGAACTGGAGCTGGTAATCGGCGCCGTCCCACTCGATGACCTGGTAACCGCTGAAGCCGAAGACGACCACGGAGCCATCGGCGCTGACGCCGAAACAGTCCGTCGAGGCTCCGAGATCATAGGTGGCCTCGAGGCTGGCCGTGGCCGTGTCGATGCGGTAGAGAGTGGCCGCGGCCCGCAGGATGACCTTGCTTCCGTCGGCGGTCAGGCGGAGCTGGCGGGGGTTGTACGCCAAAGACTCGTCCTCGAAGATCAGCGGCGTCGAAGAACCCGCGCTGAAGATCATCACCGCCAGAGAGTCGCCGTCGTTGCCGCCGACGACGAAGACCGAGCCGTCGTCGCTGCAGGCGGCCATCCCCGGGTACTGAATGTTGCCGGGCTGGTATCCCGCCGCGGCGCCGTCCCAGGTCCAGACCGGCGTCGAGTTGCCGACGACGAACTGGTAGACCTCGAAGGAGCCGTCGTGCCCCCAGGCGCCGTAGAAGATATCACCGCTCTGTGAAGCCGCGGTGGCGAAGGAGCCGTCACGATCGAACTCCCACTCCGGCGTGCCGCTGCCGGCCATCTCGAACAGCTTGCCGCCGCCGAAGTAACCGCCGCTCCAGGCGTACTGCTCGTTGTACCCCAGGGCGGCGTTGAGCCGCTGGGGTCCGCCGTCGGGGATCTGATAGTGCCAGAGGACCTGGCTGTCGGGAACCGGCGGCGCCGTCGGGTTGGTCGTCGTGGAGGCCAGGGCGCTCAGGCTGCGTACCGGGGTCGTTTCCTCGAGTGCGTTGCCGTCCTCGATTGTATTGAAAGTCTGGCTGTCCGACGGCGCGGCCGACGCCGACACCGCGAGCAGCAGGAAGATGGCGAGATAAACGGTGCTCTTCATCTGCGGCCTCCTGGATCATACGTTGAAGTCTCTACATCAGACTGGAATTGATATTCAAGTGTAGGACGGCAATTGGTCACGGTCAAGGTCGAATAGCTTTTCGAACTAGAAGAGGTTTCGCCAAGCATGAACCTTCGATATGAATCGGGACCGCTGGAGCGGTCCCGTGTTATTCAAAATGGCATCATGAAATGTGTTCGGACTAAATCAGGGTCTTAAAAGAGAAATTCACCGAGTGGGTAGTCGCCGTCTGGGTGTGTCGAGCTATGATCCCGATTGATCATGAGCAGCCTTATTGATTGATAATGATCACTTATTAACCGAGTGAAAACCGGATTGGCGTTACTGCAAGCTACTGGGATAGTAGATTATCCACCGAGCACATCCCTTGTAGCCGCCACTAACTGACTGCTGAAAAGTGACAGGTATATATCCGGTGCTAATCGTTTCTTATCAGTAAAATAAAAGGGATTATCACACGTTCCTGAACAGGCATATATCGCTAATAGCTTGTTATCATGTACTTTATAGCTGCGCAAGCCGTCACTGTCCGTGCCTTGTCTGGTGGCGGAAAACCAGGCTTGCCCGAAGCTGGCGCTGCCAAGAGGATGCCAAGAGGATGCCGAGAGGACGCTGAGAGACTGAGAGTCCCGACTCCTGATTTGCATCCCGGGCTTACCAGTCATATGGATGCTAAATCTTTCCAAACAGCTGGTTTAGCTGATATGAAAACCTCTTTGGCCCGTCGAGCTGAAGGCCCTCATGTGGTTGTTCTGAGCACATCCGTTCTAAATGCCGCTGTTTCTAGGTTT
>WJMB01000257.1 GCA_014728185.1 Candidatus Coatesiibacteriota bacterium | reverse complement strand
GGCCTCGTATAGTTCTGGGATGATCAAGCGTATCAGATGCTACCCGGTATCCTGGAAGTTCAGGGCTTAGCGAAAATAAAAGGCGGTCTGTTGTTTGATCAAGTAGTGCAGACAGATTGAATGCATCACCAATCAAAATCTCAGGGTTTAGCAGTTGGGATCGTATACCGTGTTCGGACCGATACTTGTATGTTACATGCTGTTAACATACGGGATAGGCTGTGCTATTCTGCCACAAAAAAAGGGGGGGGCATCACACACGACCTCGGACCAGCCAACTCCAACTCGAAACACCATCCCACCTCGAAGAAAGCGAAGACTACTGCCTTCACATATCGACGCTAACTCGTTATATATGCTTGTTATTAGGCTACTTGGCATCGATAAATCGTCATCGAAGACCATTGCGCCAGGCAGTTGATAATGGGGCTTCGTGACGTCGCTACGGGCAACCTTGGAATGTGAAAACCCACGTACCTGCCACAAGCAGCTCGCTCAATGTGCACATCTGATTGCCTGCTGACTGCATGTCTCAGCGCGTTATCCAGTAACACCATGGTCCGTGGCAGTTAAGTGATTCCTAGACTGATTATATGATTGCTTCAGTGGTTAGTTCGTGGACGTGCCGATCCACAATCGGGTGCGATACGATAGATCATCCCGAGAAACGGCTGATCGGATTGGATACAGGTTCCGTTTTCCGTGATGACGCCGAGTAAAGCCAACAAAACCGTTGCGCAAATGCGCAATCCGTGTTATGTTCTGTTTGGCTCATGATTTAGTTGCCGCTTTCGGTATCATATGCTATCTTTTTAAATGTATGTACGCTTAGAGAACTAGGCCATTTTACACGCCCTTTTACTCGAGCAGAAATCGCCCGCCTTTTGGTTATGAGCGTCGGGCGACTGCACCAACCTTGAAGACAACCAACCCCCGAAGGAGAGATCGTATGCGCAAACTGCTGCTCGTCGTTCTCTGCCTGCTCGTTCTCACGACCCTGGCGCTGGCCGAGACGATCGTCTTCCAGCCGGGTGTGGACGACGGCAAGGACGCGGAGATAGACAACAAACAGGGGACCACGCCGCATGGGAACTATCCCTTCGTGCTGATGCCCCTGGGTGGGTGAGGCAACCAATTCGCCGGCTTGATCGAGTTCGATCTAAGCTCCATAGACGATTGGTCCATCACCGTGGATAGCGCCACCCTCGAGGTTTATGAAAGCCAAGTGGGTGATACCGGCGTCAACTACGGCACCTACCGCATCACCAGCTCCTGGAACGAAAACTCCGTCATCTGGAATACCCGGCCCAGTTGGGGCGGAACCAGTTATGATAACGTTATCGCCGACGGCGCCACCGGCTGGTGGGAGTTCGACATCACCAACCTGGTCGCCGGCTGGATTGATGACTCCTACGAGAACTACGGGGTAGCTATCACCTATCCCGCCGGCGGCTGCTCCCCCTCTCAGGTTTGCGCCTCGGAGTATGCCAGCGTTGATCCCGATCTCTGTCCCAAGCTGACCATCGAGTACACCGTCACCGCGGTGGAAGAGAAGAGTTGGGGTTTCATCAAGGCCGACTTCTAGTCGAGTCGGACCCGTCTTCACCTTTTGATGTATTTGAAAGAACGCCCCTTTGAGGGGTGTTCTTTCAAATACCGGAGCGAAGAAAGCTGGTTTCAGCGGGGCGCCGAAGCGGCGATGGCGGCGAAGGAATCGGGATCCAAGCTGGCCCCGCCGACCAGCACGCCGTCGATATCGTCTTGGGCCAGGAGATCGGCGGCGTTGGCCGGCTTGACCGAGCCGCCGTAGAGGATGCGAGTCTCCGCGGCGTCTTCGTTCAGCTTCTCCCGCAGTAGTCCGCGCAACAGCTCGTGGGCCTCCTGGGCCGTCTCCGGCGTGGCGGTCAGCCCGGTGCCGATGGCCCAGACCGGCTCGTAGGCCAGGGTGAGGCGTTTCAGCTCTTTGGGCTCCAGCTCGCCCAGGGTCAGCTTGAACTGGCGTCGCAGGACCTCCTCGGTACGCCCGCCCTCGCGCTCCTCGAGCAGCTCGCCGACACAGAGGATGGGTCGCATCTCAAGCTCCAGGGCCCGCTGCAGCTTCTGCAGGATCAGTTGATCATCCTCGCCGAAGACGTGGCGGCGCTCTGAGTGGCCCAGGATCACCCACTCGATGCCCAGATCGATCAGCATTTCGCCGGAGACCGCGCCGGTGAAGGCGCCGGAGAGCTCCTGATGCATATTCTGGGCGCCGACCATCACCGGGCTTTCGTCGAAGGCCGCCAGGGCCAGGGGCAACGCCGGATAGGCCGGACAGACCAGCAGATCGACTTTCTCGACCGCTTCCGCCGCCCGTTCTTTCAGTAGCGCGGCGTAGGCGCCGACCTCGCTGGGTGCGAGGTTCATCTTCCAGTTGCCGGCGATCAGCTTGCGGGGCATCATCACGTCCTTGGTATTTGATGAAGGTTAAGGGGTAAGTGGAGAGGGTGGGGTTCGGCCGCCGTATTCCTCATCAACGGGCGAGCCGGGGATAGTTTCGCAATCAGCTCGCGTTAGTTCCATCGGTGAATCCCGGGGAGCTTCCAGTTAATGGAGAAGGAATCGCATAGTCTGATTGGACCTGATCGCGATTGTATCCGGTTGTTAATAGACGTGTTGATTATCAGATGCTTGTTGTGAAACGGGGGGTAGAAATGGCAGCAAACAAAGGGGGTTATCTGTAGCAAATCCCATTATCAGCGCGCTTGAAAAATCCCCTGGCAGCAGGTTGCAGTTAACTGCTAAGTGCCCTAATAACAAACAATAAGGATACGTCAACGAAATGCTTGATTACCAGCCGGTCCATTTCCGAAAGTCAACATCGGCCCATCAAGCCGCTCCCAGTCAGCCTGATTTGGATCGATCACACATATGATGCCATAGATGTTCTACTCCGAGGGGCGGCTGGGCAAGCGCCCCGGCCTTGCCTGTATACTTTTCCGGGTTGAACGATCCCGAGGATTGCACCCTGACGCTCCACAAAGCTAGAGCAACCTTCAAGCGCCAACTGAGCGGTTTTACCACCCCGCCCGCCTCAAGCTAATTGCAAACCTCCCACAGGCTCCCCGTCATCGCCAAACCGACCCTGCGCCCGGCGCCGTCACGCCTCTTGCACTCCCGACCCGCCCGGTTGGCGGGTCGGGGCAACAGGCGCGCCGGCGCCTCGTCTATCTTCGTTCGGCGGCGGTCGGGTCGACCTAGAAGGTTTCAAAGAAGGCCTTATAGCCCAGATAGGTGGCGTAGACATCGGCCTTGGCGACGAGTTCGAAGGGCGAGTGCATGCCCAGCAGGGGCGGTCCGGCGTCGATGACGTTCATCCCGTGGGCGGCGAGGAACTTGGCTACGGTGCCGCCGCCGCCCTCGTCGATCTTGCCCAGGCTGCCGGTCTGCCAGGGTACGTCGGCCTCGTTGAGCAGTCGGCGCAGGCGGGCCAGGTATTCAGCATCGGCGTCGTTGGCGCCGGCCTTGCCGCGGGCTCCGGTGTACTTGACCAGAACCAGACCGTGGCCCAGGCGGGCGGCGTTGTTCTTCTCGTGGACCTCGGCCCAGTCGGGGTGGATGGCCGGGCAGACATCGGCGGAGAGAGCGCTGGAGTGGACGTTGAGGCGCCGAAGGGCCAGCTCGCTCTCGACGCCCTCGAGGGCCAGCACCTCGGCCAGGACGTTCTCGAGGAAGGCGGACTGGGCGCCGGTGGCTCCGGCGCTGCCGATTTCCTCTTTGTCGACGGCCACGGCCAGAGCGCCGCGCTCGAGGGACTCGGCCTCGAGCAGGGCGCGCACGCCGGTGTAGGCGCAGACGCGGTCGTCCTGACCGTAGGCGCCGAGGACGGCGCGGTCGAATCCGACATCGCGTGAGCCGGCGGCGGGGACGGCTTCGATTTCGGCGGAGACGAAGTCTTCTTCGACGATGCCGTAGGTCTGGTGGAGATACTCGAGGACGGCGGCCTTGATGCGGTTCTTGGCCTCCTGGTCATCGACGGGGATCAGCCCGCAGATCAGGTTCAGCTTCTCGCCGGGGTAGAACTCGTTGACCTTCTTGGTGTTCTGCACCTTGTGGGCCAGGTGGGGCAGCAGGTCGCTGACGACGAAGACGGGGTCGTCGGGCGCGCTGCCCAGGCGCAGATCGATCTCCGTGCCGTCCTGCTTGACGATCACGCCGTGCAGGGCCAGAGGTCGGGAGAGCCACTGATGCTTGCGGATGCCGCCGTAGTAGTGGGTCTTGAGCAGTCCCACGCTCTGCTCTTCGTATAGGGGGTTGACTTTGAGGTCCAGGCGCGGGCTGTCGACGTGGGAGATGACGACGTTGACACCCTCGGCGGCGGGTCGGCGGCCGGGGCGGTAGAGGGCGACGGCCTTGCCCCGGCTGACGAAGAGATAGCCCGGCGCATCGCTCGGGGATTCCCCGGCGGCGTACTCGACGAAGCCGTGCTCGACGGCCATCTTGGCGAAGGAGGCCACGCACTCGCGCTCGGTGCGGGAGAGATCGAGGAAGCGGCGGTAGCCCTCGCTGAAGGCGTAGGCCCGATCGTGCCAGGCCTGGTCGCAGCGGTCAAAGGTGGATTCGCGGCGCAGCTCGCGGCTGTCTTTGGTGTTCTCGGTCAAGGTCGTCTCCTTCGCGGGGCGGGGTCAATCCCGCCGGGCCAGGGCCGCCAGGTAGCGCTGGGGCCGAACGCCGTGACGTTCGATGTCCCGACGCAGGCCGTCGTAACGCTCCCGCAGCTCGTTGCGGACCCCTTCGTCGAGGGGCTCCGTTTCTATCCATCCCCGGAGTCGCTCCAGGCGGGGGTCCATGTGTTCTCGGTAGTCGCCGTCGAAATGCGGATCGTAGCTCAGGCGCTCCTTGACGGTAAAGCCGTTTTCTGTGAGCAGGCCGAGCACGGCGCGCTCGGTATAGCTGGGTCGGTGGCTGCGCCCCCGGTACGCGTCGAGTTCGGCCATCAGGGTGTGGTAGGCGAGGCGATTGGCCTGGGCCTTGTCGACGGTCTCGGCCAGACCCTCCTTAATGATCAGCCGTCCACCGGGAACCAGCAGTCTGCGAAGCTGCCCCAGGGCGGCGGCGGGCTCGGCCAGATGATGCAGACCGTTGGCCATCCCGGCGGCGTCGAAGCTCGCCGGGGGGAAGGGCGGCCGGGCGAGATCGGCCTGGATGTGGAACGGACGGGGCTCGGCGGGACGCTCCCGCCCCTCGATCAGCCAGTGCGCCTCGAGGTCCAGGGCGACCACCCGCTCGAAGACCGCTCCGGCCTCGCGCAGCTCGGCGAGGAAATCGCCGGTGCCCGAGGCGGCGTCGAGGAAGCGCCGACAGCTCAGCGAGCCCAGCATGGCTTTGAGTCGCTCGCTCAAGGCGTCTTCACCGACTCCGGCGGTGGAAAGATCTTCTCGGGGTTTAGCAGTCCGGCCGGGTCCAGACGGGCCTTGAGGCGGCGGGAGAGCTCGATGACCGCCGGGGGCAGCTCGCGGGCGATGAAGGGCCGCTTGCTGAGGCCCACGCCGTGCTCGCCGGAGATCGTGCCTCCCAAGGCTAACACGGCGCCGAAGAGGGCGTCCAGCATCGCCTCGACGCGGGACATCTCATCGGCGTCGGCGGGATCGCACATGATGTTGACGTGGAGGTTGCCGTCACCGGCGTGGCCGAAGACGGGGACCAGCAGGCGCAGCTCGCGGCGCAGCTCCTCGATGCGGGCGGCGATCTCGGGCAGGCGGCCCCGGGGCACCGCCACGTCCTCGTTGACCTTCAGCGGCTTGAGCCCGGCGATGGCGGGGCTGGAGTCGCGGCGCCGGGACCAGAGGGCCTCCTGCTCGTCGGCGTCCCGGGCGGTCTCGATGCCCGTCCCGCCGTTCTCCGCGCAGACCGCGGCCGTCGCCCGCAGACCGGTCGCAATCTCTCCGGCTTCGCCCAGCAGCTCGACGAGGAGCAGGGCGGAGCCGGGGGACGGTTCGGGCTCGCCCCGGTAGGCGGCCACGCAGGCCAGGGTCTGCGAGTCCATGAACTCCAGCTTGGCCGGGTCGATCCCCCGGGCCAGCACGCCGGCCACCGCCCGGGAGGCCGCCGTCAGCGAGGGGAACCAGGCCCGCAGCGTGGCCGAGGTCGCCGGCAGCGTCGTCAGGTTCAGCCG
>WJMB01000256.1 GCA_014728185.1 Candidatus Coatesiibacteriota bacterium | reverse complement strand
GCTGGGCCTGGTCGGCAGCGCTTATCACGCCGCCCGCATGGCCCGCTCGGGGGTGTCGATCGAGGGCGTGATCAACCTGGACATGGTCGTCTGGAGTGACGAGCCCGGCGTCCAGGAGGACCTGGAGGTCTTCGTCAACGAGGACAGCGAGTGGCTGGGTGACGTGTGGGTGCAGGCCTGCGCCGACTACGGTGCCGGCTTGACCACCAACAAGCGCTTCTCCACCGGCGGCGGCTCCGATCACTACTCATTTTGGCAGAATGGCTACCAGGCCACGATGGGAATCGAGGACGCCCCGATCACCTACCCCTACTATCACTCCAAGCAGGACGACTACATCAATCTGATCGACCACTTCCCCCTAACCTGGCAGGTCACCCGGGGCACCGTGGCGGCGTTGGGACGCCTGGTCGGTCTGGTAGAGCCCGAAGGCTTCGAGGGGCTGCCCGAGGGTCCCTACGCCTATCCCAACCCCTACCGCGAGTCCCAGGGTTCCCGGGTGACCTTCACCCAGCTCGAGCCGCTCAGCGAACTCAGCATCTACGACACCACCGGCGACCTGCTCTTTCAGGCCGTGGTGCCCACCGGCGAATACGCCTGGCCGGTGATGAACTCCAGCGGTTACAAGCTGGCCGCCGGAGTCTACCTCTGGGTCATCGAGGCTCCCGACGGTTCGATGACCACGGGGCGCATCGCCGTGATCCGCTGAGCGGATCGAGCTGAGCGGATCGACAAAATGGCCGCCGAGGTGTGAGTGAACCGGAGCGCTTACGTTACCAACGGCGACTGAAGCAAAAATCTCCCCTGAGGGGAGGTTTTTGCATATCAGGCTTGGGGTCGGGCCAACAACGATGTCGCGACAGTCAGTCGTTGAGCGCCGTGCACATCACCAGGTAGATCGAGGTGTTGTCGATGTACTCTCCGCGGATCGGGTCCTCGGCGACGATCATTCCGTGGAAGGCCTCGCAGCGGTGACCCCGGGCGTAGAGCGGGATGAGCTGGTTGGTGTGCTGAGTGGAGTTCCAGGCCCAGTGAACGTTTTCGCCCTCGTCGATGACGCCGTCGCCGTCGGCGTCATCCCAGGAAGCCCTCAGGCCCGTCGAGTAGGTTTTCTCCTCGGCCAGGGTGCGCTCCGAGACCTCGCCCAACGGCTCATCGGCGAAGACGCCGGGCCCGGCGGTCAGGTAGCCGCACTCGTGGTCGCCGGTGACGATGAGCAGGGTGTTTTCCCAATCCGCCGGGGTTTGCGGGTCCTCGATCCAATTGATGACGGCCTCGACGGCGGCATCGAAGTCGCGCTGCTCGCCGATCATGTAGTCCAGGTTGTTGGCGTGTCCGGCCCAGTCGACGGCTCCCCCCTCGACCATCAGGGCGAAGCCCTCGGGATCTCGGCCCAGCACGGCCAGGGCGGCTCGGGTACTCTCCTCCAGGGTCGGATTTTCCGGGTTTCGTCCGTCGAGGTCGGCGGTGGCCCAGTCGAAGCAGCCTTCCTCGTTGCCGAACAGGCCGAAGAGACGCTCGGTGGAAGGATCGGTGGCGGCGGTCAGCAGGCGCTCCCCGGCGTCGGGGCCGCCTTCTACGCGCTCGACGAAGGCCCAGCCGGGATTGGCGGCGGCGTCTTCGGCCAGCAGATCGCGTTGGCGCGCGGAGATGTAGTCGCTGTTCCAGTCCGGATGACCGGCGCCGATGAGCACCGCCGGGGTCATCCGTGAAGGACCGCGCAGCCCCTGGTAGCCCGCGCCCTCGCCGCTGAGGCCCGGCACGCCCCAGATGCCCATGTCCAGGATGGCGTAGCCGTTCTTGCGGTAGGCGTTGTGGGCGTACCAGCAGGCCGGGGTGGCGTGGGAGAGCTGGACGCTGGTGACGGCGCCGACGGCCAGGCCGCGGAGCGCGGCCAGCTCGCTGAAGGTCTCCAGGCGCAGCACGTCGGCGGGCGAGGTGTTGATATTGCCCGAGTCGACCTTGCGGCCGGTGAACATCGCCGTGGCCGCCGAGGCGCTGTCGGTGAAGGCGCCGGCGACGTACCCGAACTCGCTCCAGGCCCGTTGGGGGTCGTAGCCCACCCCGCCGTTGAGCCGTCGGGCGTCGTAGTCCCAGGTACTCATCGGATAGTTCAGCCAGCTCGTATACCCCGGCTCGTCACCGGTGTAGGCGGCGGTGGCGGCGAGGTGGTTGTAGCTCCAGCCGTCGGAGATCATCAGGATGACGTAGCGCGGCTCGGTTGTGTCTTCGACGGCGACCGCGTCGCCAAAGGCCGGTCCGCCGCCGGCGAGCAGGGCGTCGATGGTCGCCCGGGGGTCGTAGGTCGGATCATAGGCGTACCCGCAGGCGGCCTGACGGCCCGGGCAATCCTCGCAGCCGGCAACGATGAGCAGCGCAGCGGCGACGATGAAAAGCAGGGGGAGCTTCTTCTTCACTGACATGGCGACACCTCGGCGGTGGTAGGTTGTTTATAACCAGGGATGACGGTCAAGGGAAGAGGCGGTTGAACACCCTACAAAAAAGCCCGCCGGAGCGGGAATGGTCGAACGACCGGCGGAGCGCTCCGGAGCGCCGGAGCGTGGTCCCCCGACTGTCGCGGGACGGATGTCTGATAGAGCTTTTCATCGAGGGGATTATAGCAGAGACCCGTGTGGTAGACAACGCCGCTCTCAGGAGCGGCGGGTGTCGATAAGGCGCTTAACCTGACGGCGCAGGGAGGCCCGCCGCAGCAGGCGGGAGATGAACAGGCCGGCCGCGGCGGCGGCTCCCCCTCCGAAGACGCAGGCCAGCCAGTCCGGCCAGCCCGGCGAGGCCAGGGTCAGAGCGGTCAGCAGCCCCCCGGTTACGGCGCCGCCCAGGGCGTAGGCCGTCGAGGGTCGCGGAGCCATCCGGCGGCGCAGCTCGGCCTCTTCGAGGGCGGTGTGGTCGAGGTAGGCCGCCGTCGTCCCCAGCTCCTCGAGGCGTCGGTGGTGCTCACTGACGAAGGCGGCGCGGTAGGCTCCGCAGTGCCAGCGCCAGCGCAGCAGGAAACCGCCTCGCTCGGCGTCGTAGATCGCGTTGAGCAGGATGCCCGGGGCGCGGATCTCGTTGTCCGGCGCGGGACGGCGGGGCGGGGCGGTGAAGGTCTCGGCTCTGGGCAGGGCGGCCTCGAAGGCCGGCGGGCCGTCGTCGAAGTGCTCGGCGTAGTGCGCGGCGCAGTAGGGCAGCTCGAGGGGCAGCTCGAAGCGGCGCTCGATGGTCGCGTCGCGGGCGCCCCGGGCCTCGATTGTCTGATAGCGGCCGACCAGCGCGGTGCGATGGTAGCGCAGGGCCTCCGCCCCGCAAATCAGGCAGAGGTCTTCGGGCGGGGCCAGGTGGACCAGCTCGCGCCGACGGTGGTGCTCGTCGCGCTCCAGGGGGTTGCTCTCGTCGACCCAGCCGCCGCCGGAGAGGGGGTACTCGATTATCCAGTGGGGCCGGGTGATGAAGTCCTCGGCCGGGTCGAGACCGCTCCGCTCCCGGAGCTGGGCGAGCGCCTCGCCGGGGTCGCCCTCGAGCGGGGACGGCTCCGGGTCGGCGGCCTGGTCCAGGGTGATCCGGCGGGCGGTGACGGGGATACGCTCGATCATCTTGGTGTGGCGGGTGTGTGGTCGTTTCAGTATAGAGGCGGCTCGGGACTGCTCCGGACCCGTTGAGCGCCGGCGCCTTCCACGATCGAGGCGGCTAATCGCATCCGCCAATCAAGCGGCCCTTGAACCGCCGCGCGCCTCACGGTGCCGAATAACAGCCGTTTCCCATTGATTGAATGGCCGTGGTCCGCAGGTAGGGCGACAACAAAAGTCGGGGGCGGGCCCTAGAACTGGCCGATCAGGCCCCGGCGCATCGCCAGGCGGTCCAGGGCGCGGAAGACGACCAGGCCCAGGGCGAAGAAGACCACGGCGCCGACGGCCAGGGGCAGCAGGTTGCCGGGCCGGGCCACGTGGGTGAATCCCGCGCCGTCCACCAGCACATCGCGCAGCAGGCGGATGCCCTGGGTGTAGGGGATCCAGCGGAATACAGCCTCGCCGAAGGCGCCGTAGCTGCCCAGGGCGCCGAAGCTGATCAGCATGATGGCCATCTGGATGATGCCCACCAGGCTGCGCACCCGCTTGAGCGCCAGGGACAGCCCGGCGAAGATCAACCCCAGACCGAGCAGGAAGAGATAGACCAGCGGGAAGATCAACAGCAGGGAGGCGGCGTCCAGGTGAACGTCGATACCGAAAAGCAGGATGCAAACGACGGCGATCAGCAGGTAGTGGATCAGGCGGCTCAGCGTCGAGGCCAGGATCTTGGTGATGATGACGGTGGTATGGCTGTAGGGCGAGGCCAGCTCGCGTTCGAGGAAGCCCTCCCGGGCGCCGCGGATGATGGCGAAGGTGGCCCCCTGGACGGTGAGCATGTAGAAGGTCCAGAGCATATAGCCGATGAAGATCGCCGTGCGGGTGTCGCCGAGGAAGCGACCGGCGGGGACGAAGGCGTTGATCCCCAGGAAGATGCCGCCGAGAAACAGGATGATGATCAGGTACATCGTGCCGAACTCCAGGGGGTAGCGCAGGAGTTCGGTCAGGTTGGCCTTGGTGTGGGCCCAGAGTATCTTGGCGAAGCGCTTCATCGCAGGGCCTTCAGCTTCTCATCACGCCCGTCGTCGGCGATGATCTCCAAGAATACGCGCTCGAGGTCGGGCTGACGGCGGGCGATCTCCAGGATCTCGGCCTCGCTGGAGCGCAGGGCGTCGAGGAGGGCGAAGAGCCGTCCGCGATCGTCGGTTTCCAGCTCGAGCTCGAGATAGCCGTCGCGGCTCTCGACCAGCCGCGCGCCCAGGGCCTCCGGATCCGGCGGCGGGCCGTCTTCGACACGCAGCCGCACCGTGTATGAGCGGAAGCGGAAGAGTTCGAGCAGCTCATCGACGGGTTTGAGGGTCACCAGTCGACCCTGGTTGATGATGGCCACCCGGTCGGCGATGCGCTGGGCGACGTGCATCTCGTGGGTGGTCACCAGCACGGCGCGTCCGGAATCGGCGGTGTCGCGGATGATTCGCTGCAGCTCGCGGCTGGCCTCGACGTCCAGCCCCAGGGTCGGCTCGTCGAGGAGCATCAGTCCGGCCCGGGTCAGGTAGGCGATAGCCAGGGACAGCTTCTGGCGCTGGCCCTTGGAGAGGTTGCGCGCCTGGGTCTTCTCCTCGCCGTCCAGGCCGAAGCGTTCGAGCACCGCCGGAAACTCGCTGCGGACGCGGGCCAGATCGGCGTCGACCAGGGAGGCGAAGAAGAGGATGTTCTCGCGGACGTTGAGCCGGAAGCGCAGATTGCGGTCGCCCTCGAGGACCACGGCCAGACGGGCCAGGGCCCTGGAGCGCTTGCGTTCCAGATCGTAGGGGCCGATGTGGATCCGGCCCGCCGTGGGCAGCAGCAAACCGCAGACCATCTTGATCAGCGTGGTCTTGCCGGCGCCGTTGGGTCCCAGCAGGGCCACCACCTCGCCGGGGTGGACCCGCATCTCGACCCCGCGCACCGCCTCGACGGCCTTGCGACGCAGGCCGCCGGGGTAGGTCTTGCTCAGGGTCTCCAGGCGCAGGGCTGGGAGCTCGTCGCTCGCTGTCCTTTGTCGGCTCATCGTTTTTTCATTTTGGGATTATCACCTGAAACTGAACCTACGTCGAAAACGCAAAAGAGCGGCATTTAGAAAGGCAGTGCTGACAATCACCTCACGAAGGGCTCCAGCTCGATATGCAAACGTTTTTATCTGCTAAAGTCGCAAATTTAAAAAAAGCGTTTATGCTCATAATACCTGGGATGCCCGGGATGCAAATCAGGAGTCGCTACTTCCTGAAGCAGAGCGCTATATTGGAAGCGTCCGCTTTGAGCACGTCTGTTTTCCGCCACCAGGCAACGCACAAACAGGAATAACGAGCACAGCTACAAGTCACTACATATCAAACTATTAGCGATACATGTCTGTTCAAGCAGGTGTGATAATCCCGTCAGTTTTTGTTTTAGGGATTATCGCTTAAAGATCGACATTACATCAGCGATCCCGGAGGCGCAAGCCCCGGCATTCGCGGTATCTCGCATGAGCTGGCAAGCGGCCGTCGAGCGCGGGGGGCGGCACGTTATACCCGGGCGTCGAGGCTTGATCCGGAAGCTAAAGCAGCCGGTGGGATGAAACGGGTTCAAGCCGCTCTTCGATAATGCAGACCGGCCCCGCGGGGCCGGCCTCTCCAGGGGACATCCTCGGGTCGAGTCTACCAGACCGGCAGGTAGTCGCTGATCTCCTCGTTGGTGGTCAACTGGGTCTTGTGGGTCCCGTCGGAGTCCATCACGAAGATATCCCAGTCCCAATCCCAGGTGCTGGCGTAGACGATGCGGTCGCCGTCGGCGGAGTAGCGGGGGAAGCGCTCGTACTCGTAGGAGTCCGAGGTCAGGTTGACCGGCTGGCCGCCGACCAGGTCCATCACATATACGTCCTTGTCGCCGAAGTAGTCGGAGCTGAACACGATACGATCGCCGGCGGGGTGGAAGCTGGGATCACCCACCCAGGAGTAGCCGTCGGCCCAGAGCTCCGTCGCCTCGCCGCCGCTTGTCTCCATCAGGTACAGACCGCGGTAGCCGTTACGCTCGGAGACGAAGACGATCCTGTGACCTTCAGGGCCCATCCGGGCGGATTCGTCGATTCCGGGGGAGTCGGTGAGCTGGACCACGCCGGTGCCGTCGGCGTTCATGATCCAGACCTCCCAGTCCCCGCTGCGGTCGGAGTCGAAGAGGATGCGGCCGTCCGGGGTGAAGCTGGGACGGTCCTCGCCGAAGGAGTTGTCGGTGAGCTTCTGCCGGTTGGCGCCGTCGATGTCGCAGAGGTAGACCTCGCCGTCGCCGTCGATATCGGAGACGAAGACGACCAGCTCGCCGTCGGCGGAGATGTCGGCGAAGGGCAGGTAATCGTAGGAGAGATCCTCGGTGACCGGCTCTATCGCCGAGCTTGACGGCTTCATCGTGTAGAGGTTCGTACCGACTCCGTCGCGGTCCGAGGCGAACAGGACCAGCTCGCTGGTGCGCTGCGGTCCGCAACCCGCCGTCAACACCGCCGTGAGTATGATTGCCGCCGCCGCCAGCTTGCGCATGGGCTCCTCCTGGATGAACAGGGTATGGATGAACAGGGTGAGACTGGTTCGAGTTTGTGAACCGCAGGTCAAATCGCCACCAGTGTACTCCACCGGGCGCGAATTGTCCAAGACGACCTTCGCCGCAGCCTTTTCACACGAAGCGTTGTACCGCCTTGAACGGGGGCGGCGTTGGCACGTTTCTTGCGCAAGGAGAGGCGGCTGATACAACCGGGGTTCGACTCCGCAAGAAACGTGCCAACGCCGCCCCATCGCGCTGAACGGTGATTACCCGGCGACGGCGGCTGCGGCGAAGGTCTAGTCTTCGTCGGCGGTCTCGCCGGGCAGCCAGTTGGGAAATATCTCCTGGCTCAGGGTGTGTGTGACGCGGACGGGTGGGCCCCAGCCCCGGGCGTCGATCAGGTAGATGTCGGAGCCGCCGTCGTCGTAGTAGGTGGTGAAGGCGATGAAGTCGCCGTCGGGGGAGAAGCGGGGGAAGCGCTGGTCGCCGTCGAGTTCGGCGATGCGTCGGGCGCGGTCGTCTCCGGTAAGGGGCATCAGGTAGAGGTCGGCGTCGCCGGCGCGGCGGCTGGAGTAGACGATGCGCCGGCCGTCCGGGGAGAAGGCCGGGTCCTGATTGACGCCGGTGGAGGTGACGGGGTGGGCGCGTCCGGTGGAAGCGACGAGGAGCTGGATCTGCAGGGTACCGGACTCGTCGGAGCAGTAGGCGACGTAGGCGCCGTCGGGCGAGGCGGCGGCGGCCTCTTCGAAGGCCTCGCCGTCGGCCACGGCGGTGAGTTCACCGGTTTCCAGTTCGAGGCGGAAGATGTCCCATTTCCCGGCCTCGTTCTGGCGGTCGAAGAGCAGGGCGGCGCCGTCGGGTGTGAAGCAGGGACGGTCGGCGCCGTAGCCCCCGTGGTCCAGGTGGCGCAGCTCACCCTCGCGGGTGTCGTAGAGTAGCAACTGGCTGCCGTTGCCGAAGGAGTCGGTGAAGTCCCACTCCCCGTGAGGTCCGTGGACGGGCCGGTCGGTGACGAAGGCGATGTAGCGACCGTCGTGGGAGACTCCGGCCCGGGGGTACCAGCCGTCGCCGGTGTGGGGCAG
>WJMB01000255.1 GCA_014728185.1 Candidatus Coatesiibacteriota bacterium | reverse complement strand
CGCCAGCGCTCGAAGGGCAGCCGTTCGTAGCTGACTCCGTGGGGCACGTCGGCCTCGGCGGCGCTCCAGATATCCCACAGGCGACGCAGTTTTTCCTCGGCGTCGAGGTCGTCGATCCCGCCGACGCGCTCCAGAACGTACCCGGCCTCCTCGGCGGTGGCCAGGCGCTCGTTGAAATCATCGGGGCGTCGGTAGTCGGTCAGGTCGAGGCGGAAGAAGCGGTCCTCGTGCACCCGTTTCAATCCACGGCGGGCGAACCATTCGACGGACTCGGCCTCGGCGGCGCTGATCGAGACCAGCAGGCGCTTCCAGTTAAGCAGCTCCAGGCGCTTCTCGACGAGCTTCCAGAACCGCCGCCCGTAGCCCCGGCCCCGCTGGTCACGGTCGACGATGAGGGTCAGGTTCAACGCGGTGCCGTCGGCGGCCAGGGGGTTTTGGGTCAGGCCCAGCAGTGCGATAACCTCACCGTCGAGTTCTCCGACGAACTTCTCTCCGTAGGCCTCGACGCGATAGAGGGCGCGCTCGTACTCCCGCTCGGTCATCTCCCGGCTGCGCGGAAAGTGGGTGAACACCTGATTGATCAGCCCGACGACGGCGGGGATGTCGCGACGCTCGCTGAGGCGGATGCGCATGGCGGCTCCTTGGTTTGAGCTTGATTCAAGCTTGGTGAGGGGGCTGCCCGGCGGCCGGGTATGATAACCGGTCGTCACTGGAATGCTCGTGGTTTCATGAAGGTGTATCTGCAAGATACATCCAGTATAGCACAAGTCGGCGGATTTGACAGCCGTTCGCCCAGGGGCTAAAGTTAACCATCGCGCTGCTTGAAGGGGTTCCCCGCGCTACCTGGAGGCGCCATGCAAACGGTGATCTTCATCGCCGCCGGAGTGACGGCCGCCGCCGCCGTCGTCACCCTGAGACTGGGCAGCCGGCTCCACATTTGGTTCAAGACCGCCGCGACCCTGATCATCGCCCTGCTGGTCGCCCTGGCCGTACCCGACAGTCCGCTGCCCCTCTTCACCCCGCTGCTCGCCGCGGGCCTGGTTCTGGCCGCCCTGGGCGACTTCCTCCTCGCCCGGCGCCGGCGGCTTCAGCTTGATCAGAAGCACGATTCCCCCGCAATTCAAAAGACCTTCCTCGGCGGTCTGGGGGCCTTCCTGCTCTGCCACCTGGCCTATCTGGCCGCCGTGCTGCTCGAGTTCGCCGCCTTCCGCTGGTGGCTCTTCGGCTTCGCCCTGGTTCCCGGCCTGGTCCTCTATCTGTCCCTCTGGCGGGGGATGAAGGGCCTGCGTTTCCCCGTGGCCCTCTACGTCCTGGCGATCAGCGCGATGGTCGCCGCCATGCTCTCGCTGTGGTGGGAGGGCGACACCTCACTGGCGCTGCTGCTCCCGCTGACCGTCGGAGCCGGAGCCTTCTGGCTCTCCGACGCCCTGCTCGCCGTGGACCTCTTCGCCCGTGATAAACTGCCCCGTCACGAAGGCCCACAGCCCGACGTCATCGTGCTGGTCCTCTACTATCTGGCCCAGCTCTCCTTCGGCTTCGTCGTCTTCGCCTTCTAGCAACATCCGGAGCCCTCGATGCGACCCTTGACAACACTCCTTGTGCCGGTGCTCCTCGCCAGTCTCGCCTCGGCCGATTCCTTCATGAACGATTCGGTTGCAGACCCCTTCGCCGACGGCCTGACCCTAGGGGCGCCTTACGCCGTTGTCGCCGAGCACTGGCGCGGCCTCGGCGCCGCCGTCACCATAAACACCCACGACGACCGCGCCACCCTGGTGATCGATAACGAGAACGGGCGGATCGTCTACCTCTACTCCGGTGAAAGCCTGCTGCGGGCCTGGCTGCGCCGGGACCCCACCGACGCCGCCGCCTTCAACGCCGCCGTCGACCATTGGTGGACCCGGCTCTCCGAGCTCTACGGCGCGCACCGCTACCTGGGCGGCCTGGCCGCCCTGTTCTGGGAGGCGGGGCCCTGGCGCGCCGCCCTGTTCTACGACCTCTCCGGCGCCCGGCCCGACAGCGTCGGCAGCGTCACCGTCAGCCTCGAACTGCAATGATTCTCACCCCGCTGATTGTTGACGACGGCGGACTTCCGGGCTATTCTTAATTGGTCGACCTTTCGCCGAAGAGGAGCCCCGATGAAAAGAACGCTGATCACAGCCCTTTTGTTAATGTCCGCCGTCATCGCCGCCGCCGAATCTTCCGCCGCACCGGCCCTCGAAGACCCCATCCTGCCCGGGATGAACCTGGCCGACGCCCGCATAGACTACCGCGCCGCCCTCAAGGGCCTCGACTGGGACATCAGTTGGGACGACTGGTGCCTGTGGGGCAAGAAGGAAGACATCGAAGACGTCGCCTACTGCTTCGACGACGCCGGCAACCTGCTGACCATCGAGTACAACCGGCGCTGCCCCGGCGACTCCTGGTCCGAGGTCTACATGGAGCTCTCGGACACCCTGACCGACCTGATGGGTCCGATGACCGCTGTCGGCGGGGGCGACGCCGACTTCTGGTCCGGCAACGGCTGGAACGCCGAACTCTCGGCCAAGTACCTCGACGAGGCCGACGGCCTCGACCCCGTGGTGCACCTCGAGATGTACAGGTAGGGGAGAGTGTGTCCAGGCCCCCCTCCCTGACCCTCCCCACAAAGGGGGGAGGGAACGTGGCAACAACACTGGCCCGTGAATCTCAATTGCTGTAGGGCGGGGGCGCAGGACTGGTCCTCCGCCCCCCGCCAAGTTCAACTTAACTTCTATTTCTACTAGAGAGTAAAATGAAAATACCTATGTGGCTACTTATTGCTATTGGTATAGCAGCCATTCTGATAGCAGGATACTATTTAATTGGTGATTTTAATACAGAGATGGCAATTGCTATAAGCTCAATTGGTACATTTGGTGCATTTGTATTTATTATAATTAAGTATTTTTCCGATGCAAGAGAAAATAAAATAAAATCCATAAAAGAGTTATATAGTAATTATATTTTAGTAATTAGCAATAAATGTTCAAATATGCAAAATTATTTTTATAAAATACAAAATAAGACAGAAGTGCAAGATATAGATGTACTTAAGAAAAAATACATGCTATTTAAATCTAATATAGCTGATAATCCCACCTATAATATCTCTGATATACCATTTCTTCTTCCTGCAGAAGTGTATAAATACTACACAATAGCCGAAAGCGCTAACCTATATGCTTATTACTATCCAGTTATGCATTATATTAGTAAATAAAATTATATATAGTGAATTAAAAATTATAAACAAATATTATGAACGATATTTAATAAGCAACATACAAAATAATGATTTGGATAAAAGTGTAAAAATTATCTCTAAAATACATGAGGCTTTCAACCAAGCATCAGGTTTTATAATAGGAAACATTATTTTAACTATTAGAAATGATTGGGATGTGTTTCTAGCAAGTCATATAAAAGAAAAGAAGACAATGCGCACAATAATGGTTAAGAATAATTGTACAAATGAAGATATTTATAACATGAAGCTGCCATTAAAAAATATAATTGACTATGTAAGCGGAAATGTCAAAAAAAGTATAGAGGTGTATATTAATTATGAAGATGTTATACTAGGTGCTTTGAAAAGGTAGTATCCAATGACCCTCTGGTGGCAAGCAGCTCAGGGAATCGGCGCCATCGCCACGGCGGCCTCCTTCATCGTCATCTTCATCACCTTCATCATCGACCGCCTCAACGACCGCCGTCAACACCGCGAGACCTACAAGCTCGCCTTCCTCGAGTACACCCAAAAACAGAAGGACCGCCTGACCGCCTTCGAGCACCGCTACCTGAAGTACAAGGACGACCTGCTGGCGGGCTCTCCAGCCCGTGACGTTTACCACGGCTACGTCGAGCGCTACCTGCGCTCCAGCACCGAGGTCTCGGCCTACGATCTGATCAACGAGATGCCGATCTTCGACTCCGACGACCTGCTGAAGCTGACCAACCTGGTGACGGGCAACCCGCTGTTGCAGTCCGATTTGCGGCTGAGCTTCCGCCTGGCCACGGGGTTGCTCGAGCGCCTGGCCGGCCGCCTGCGCTCCTTCAACGGGGTCATCGACGATCTCGACGCCGAGCAGATCACCGAGGTCTTCCTGCTCTTCGACGGCTTCTTCAGCAAAATCGTCTTTTTCAACCTGCGCCTGCTGAGCTGGCTGCTGGCCAAGGACTCCGAGGAGCTGTTCGAGGAGAAGTCTCGTCAGTCGGCGGACTACAAGCGCCTGAAGCGCGAGGGCTCCGACATCTACGGCGGCGCCCTGCTGCGGCATCGCAAGACGGGTCTCGGCGAGCACCTCGAGACCCTGGACGAGGTTATCGTCGAGCTCGATCGGCGGCTGGAGTCGGCGGTGATGAGCGAGGGCGAAAGCTAGCGGCTGTGTTATCATTGGACGGTGAGAATAGCTGAGTACCTGACGGCACGGCGATAGGGAGACGGCGGCGCGCTTGTTGCCCCGACCCGCCCCGGGGCGGGTCGGGAATGCAAAAAGCGTGACGCCGACGGTTCAACCAAACAAGGAGACAACCTTGCGCATTCTGGTCACCGGCGGGGCCGGTTTCATCGGCTCCAACTTCGTCCACTTCCTGCGCCGCGAGCGCCCGGACTGCGACATCGTCGTCCTCGACAAGCTCACCTACGCCGGCAACCCGGCCAACCTCGAGGGCGTCGAGGACGAGATCGAATTCATCAAAGGCGACGTGGCCGAATTCGAGGACGTCGAGGCCGTGGTCGCCGGTTGCGATTCTATTGTCAACTTCGCCGCCGAGACCCACGTCGACCGCTCGATCGTCGACGCCGACGCCTTCATTCGCACCGACATCTACGGCGCCTATGTGCTGCTCGAGACCGCCCGCGCCCTGGGCGTCGAGTGCTTCATCCAAATTTCGACGGACGAGGTCTACGGCGAGGTGGCCGAGGGCTTCTCCGTCGAGACCGACCCGCTGATGCCGCGCAACCCCTACGCGGCCTCGAAGGCCGGCGCCGACCGCCTGGCCTATTCCTACTGGGCCACCCACGGCGTCCCGGTGATCATCAGCCGGGGCAGCAACAACTACGGCCCGCGCCAGTACCCGGAGAAGCTGATCCCCCTCTTCGTCACCAACGCCATCGACGGCCTCGAGTGCCCGATCTACGGCGAGGGCAAGGCCGTGCGCGACTGGATCCACGTCGACGACCACTGTCGAGGCATCCTGACGATGCTCGAACAGGGCGAACCCGGCGAGGTCTACAACTGCGGCGGCGGTAACCTGCGTGACACCAACCAGATGGCCGAAGGGATCCTCGGAGCCGCCGAGGCGCCCCTGGACCTGCTCAAGCACGTCCCCGACCGCGTCGGCCACGATATGCGCTACGCCCTGGATTCCTCGAAGCTCGAAAGGCTGGGCTGGAAGCCCGAGGTCGACTTCGCCGAGGGCCTGCGCCGCACCGTCCAGTGGTACAAGGACAACGAGGACTGGTGGCGGCCCATCAAGAGCGGCGAGTTCAAGCAGTGGTGGAAGCACTACTACCTGGACCAGGGCCGTGGTTAGCCCGTCGCTCGATTCCTCAACGGACCTTGCGGGGTCCGTTTTTTAGTGGAAACCAGAGAAATAACACGGTAGACTAATTGTACGAAGAACCAACCATGTAACCATCCCATTGAAAACAAAGGGGTATTACAATGCGCAAGCACATCCTGGTTATCCTCGCGGCCTTGAGCCTTACTGCGGCCCTCCTGGGCGCCTGCTCGACCTCGACGGACGCCGGCGGCGGGAGCGGCGGTGGCAAGGACGATCCCGACCACCTCTCCGGATACGTCTACGCCGCCGACGGTGAAACACCCATAGCCGGCGTCGACGTCGAACTGACCTACACCGGCGTCCTGGCAGCCGACTACGCCACCACTACCGACGCCTCGGGTTGGTACGTCTTCGAAGACGACCTGCCCGACGGCCCGGCCCGGCTCGTCGCCAGCAAGGGCGGCTTCCAAGCCGCCGTCGATGTCAACGTGCCCGAGGACTTCGAAGACAACGTCGAGCTCGAGCTGGAGATCGACGGCAGCGAAATCGGCGTGATCCCCGGTGATTACGACGAGATCGAGGCCATCCTCAGCGACCTGGGCTACAACTACACAACCCTGGGTGACGAGGACCTGGCCGACTGGAGCAACCTTTCCGGCCTGCGGATGCTCTTCCTGAATTGCGGTTCGGACACCTCCTGGGCCTATAATACAAGTGTCATCGCCAACCTGCGGCGCTTCGTCGACGAGGGCGGCTTCCTCTACGCTTCGGACTGGGAGTGGGAGTACATCGAGGCCGCCTGGCCCGACGCCGTCGAGTTCCTCAACGAGGACGGCGGATACCCGGATCAGGGTGACGTGGGCACCGTCACCGGCGAGATCCTGCGCCAGGAACTGGAGGACTACCTGGGCGCCTCCACCGTGGATATCTACTACGATCTGCCCTACTGGGTGGTCATCGAGGATGTCGGCGCCGGCACCGAGACGCTGATCCAGGGCGACGTGACCTACTACGGCGGCAGCCTCGAGGACTCGCCGCTGATGGTCGACTTCGCCTACGGCGACGGCAAGGTGGGCTACACCACCTTCCACAACGAGCCCCAGCTCGACGACACCGTGCGCACCGTCCTGGTCTACTTCATCTTCAACCAGCCCGAGACCGCCCGCTAGCGGGTGGATTCACCGGCCGGATAGCCGAGCGAGGGGCGCGGGGGAGGAAACCCCGCGCCCCGCTGTATCGTCATCGGCATGGCCCAGGCTGTTGGATCATCAGGCTGGCCGGCCTTGCCGAATCCCTGGTTCAACGCGGTGGATGTGAGCCCGATGGGTCGGCCGCCGTTGTGAAATGATCGGACGGCAAACAATCACCCCGGGGCTGGTCGTAATAGAAAAAACACTGCACCGAAGCGGTTTTCGGTGTAGCGAGAACGACCGCCCTGGGGTTGGTGGCTTCTCGGCCCCCGGGCCCTCGAGAACCCAACGGTGACAACCTCAACGATAACCTCGAACCGACCCGTATGGTCGCACTCGTTGGATGTGAAGAGATCGGTCAGCCGTGTCTTTGCGCGTTTAACTAAAACGGCGGGGGTCAACCCCGCCGTTGCTGCATATATATAGTATCACTGGCCGCTGTTCCGGTGACTATCAACCCTCGGTCCGGCTATCCTCCTCCGGCTCCTCAGGTTCTTCTTCCGGTTTCGGCTCTGCGGTGTCACGGAGGAAAACCTCCTCGTCGAGTTCGATGCAGGCCCAGCCCGTGGTGTCGTCTTCGGTGCGCACCTCGGCCCAGTTGGCGTCCGTGGAGAGCACCTCGATGACGTCGCCGTCGTAGAGCATGCCGATCTTGGCCCCCGTCGCCGTGGAGGGGGCGTCGCGCAGGCGCAGGGCGTCGACGACGACCTCCATCCAGCGGCGCTCCGGCTCGACCACCTCGGGCTCGTCGTTGTCCAGGGCCGGTCCGTTCAATTCGCCGGCCTCGACCTCGACGGGGTTGACCGACAGACGGTGGAAGGCGTCCTCGATGGCCCGGCGCAGCTTGTCGACGTTGCCGGCGGAGAAACTGGTGTCCTTGGAGGAGGGATAGTAAAGGTCGAAGGTCTGGTCGAAGGCGGCCTTGAGGGCCGGAGCGGCCGCCGGGTCGCCCAACGAGCCCAGGGCCTCAGCGGCGGCGATGTTGACCAACAGGTTGGGATCGGCCAGGGCGCTCTCCAGGTTCTCGCGGTCGGCCGGATCACCCCGGCGGGCCAGGTAGAGTACGGTCAGCCTGCGGGCCTGGGGCTCGGGGTGGCTCAGCAGAGTCTCGATGCGTTCGGCGCCCAGGCGCTGGAAGAGAATCTCGACGGCCGCCCAGGTCTCGGCGTCCTCGCCGGGGTCGTTGGCGGCCAGATAGCCGTAGAGGGGCCAGAGGACATCTTCGCCCGGAGATTCTGGCAGGCAGCGGCAGTAGGCGATGAAGGCCTCGCGGCGCACCGCCGGGGCGGGATCGGATTGCAGGCTGCGCGCCAGGGTGGTCAGGGCGCGCTCATCGGCGAAGCGGCCCAGGGCGAAGGCGGCGGCGGCACGGCTCTCCGCCTCAGGGCCGCTCTCCAGCAGTTCGAGCAGCGGGTAGAGCAGGTTGGGGTCCTTCACGGAGGCGGCGGCCCGGGCGGCGGCGGTCAGACGCGTCGGTGGGGTGGCCGAGTCGGCCAGCACCGCGCTGAGCACCGGTCCGACCTCGGGGGTGGCGATGCGCCCCAGGGCCTCCAGGGCTTGGGTGGAAAGCCCCAGATCGCCGGGACGACTCGAGCGGGCCAGCTCGCTGAGCAGTGGCACCGCCGGGGTGTAGCCATGCAGGCCCAGGATCTCGACGGCGGCCTCGGCGGCGGGCCCCTCGGCATCCTCCAGGTACTCGAGCACGGCGGCGGAGAAGCCGTCGGATTTCCAGGCGCCCAGGTAGTCGATGACCGCCCGACGGGCCTCCTTCGAGGCCGGCTCATCGAGGAGCCTCAGGCGCCGCTCCTGACGGCGGTCCCAGTCCTCGGCCCGGAAGCGCTCCAGGTATTCGCGGCTCACGGTCCGGGCGGCTTCGCCGGCGGCGTGGTGCAGCTCCGGCGGCCGGGCTTCACCGAGCAGGGCGAAGAGGGCCGCGTCGGCCTCGGCCAGGGTTTCGGCGTCGGCCGCGCTGAGCACGGTCTCATCGCCCAGCAGAGCCGCGGCGGCGAAGAGAGACGCCAGGTCCGGGCTCTCCGTGCCGCGGGCCTGCTCGATGAACTCCACGGTCGGCTCGACGGCGGCGGCACCGGCCAGTCCACGCAACAGCTTCAGGGACTCGACCTCGTCGCCGGGCGGCTCTTCGAGCAGAGCCTCGCCCAGGATACCGGCGGCGTCTTCGTTGAAGCCCAGGGCGGAGAGCGTCGCGGCGACCCGGGGAGCCAGGGCGGTGCCGTCGGAATCGTCGAGCAGATCGCTTACGGCCTCGGCGGCTTCTTCGCGGTCAGCTTCGGGTGGCAGCGCCGCCAGACCCTCCAGGGCGGCGATACGCAGCTCCGGGTCGTCGCGGGCCTCGATCAGGATCTCGAGGGCTGCGGGGTCGTCAGCGTGACCCAGGGCGACGAGAGTGGCCCGCCGCACGTCGAGGTCGCCCTCGCTCTCGTAGAGGTCCAATAGTTTGCCGGTGTAATCGCCGGCCAGGCCCAGCTTGACCAAGCCCCGGACCAACGCTTCGCGCACCGCCGGAAAGGGATCATCGAAGCAGTGAGTCATCAGGAAGTCGGCGGTGTTAAACGGTGTGCCGTCGAGATCGGCCAGGGTTTCGACGGCCCGGGCGCGCAGCTCGTAGTCGTCGGTCGGGGACGGCCCGAAGATTATTTCGGCGATCTCGACCTCGTCACCGAGGCGGGCGCAGCCGGCCAGGGCCGTTGCGGCGTGGCGCCGTACCTGGAAATCGTCGTCGTCGCGCAGCAGCTCCAACAGGCGCGGCGCGGCGGCCTGGTCACCCAGACGTCCCAGCAGAACCACGGCCTCGCGGCGCACCGCCGGGGCGTACTCCCCGTCGACCAGAATCAGCAGCCGGTTGAGTAGGCCCGGCGGAGCCATCTCCGGCGTCTCCTCCAGCGCCGACTCCAGCTCGTCGAGGACGGCCAGGCGGGTCGGGGCGTCCTCGGCCCGCCCCAGCTCTCCGGTCAGCTCGACCAGCCGGGCGTAGTCATCGGCGGCGCCGACGGCGCTCACAACAAGCATCAACAGGCAGAAAACCGCCGCCGCCGACGGGAAACGCTTCACTCGCTCGTTCTCGTGACTCATAAGTCATCCCTCCAGGTGAGGGTGTTTGTTTGGCTGAGGGGAACCTTGCTCCGCCGGACCACGCAGGCGTTACGAATGCTGAAGCGGCGTCTCTCAGCGGGTCAGCGGCGAGAGCACGCCGGTCCAGGCCGGGCGCGGCGGGTAGGTCGTTTCCAGCTCGGTCAGCCATTCGCGGCGCCCCAGCGGGGTCAGTCCGCTGCGCTCGAAGTAGCCCCAGGCGGCGCCGACGACGAGCAGACGGCCCCCGGCGGGGTCGTCTACCAGCAGCAGCACCTCTTCGGGGTTACCCACGGCGGCGTTGAGGTAGACTGGGCCCTCGGCGGACTCGCCCAGGTAAAAGGCGGCGCTGCGGGCGCAGCCGCTTTTCGTTCCCAGGCCCGGCGCGCCGTCGAGGCAGTCCTCGGTGAGTTCGGCCAACAGCTTGCCGAAGCCCAGCAGGAAGCGGTGGTCCTCCTCGCTGAAGGCGATTTCGGCTGTCTGTTGCCGGGCCAGCACGCCGAGGCGTTCCAGCAGCTCGGTGAAGTCGCGCTGGACGTCGAGGACGCGCACGCCGCTGGGCACGGCGGGCATGGTCGGGGCGGCCATCAGCTCCTCGACCGTGGATTCATCGTCGGCGGCGTAGGGGTCATCGTAGCCGTAGGTTGACGGCGCCGTCGCCTGGGCGACGAACTCGGGGAAGAGTCCGGCGTCATGGAGCAGGTCGTAGTGGTCGGCGACCAGGTCGGCCAGACGCTCGAAGAGTTCGGGTCGGGGCTCGAGGTGGACGAAGGGCAGGCCGAGATCGGGAATCTCGCCCTGGGCAGGTGGACGCGCCGGGATGTCCAGGCCGCCGCCGACGCCCACGCTCGGGGCGCTGCGGACCGTCAGCAGGCCACAGTAGACCTGGGCCGCCCGCAGACCCAGGGCCTTGAGGTGGTTCTCGTCGCGCTCCACGCCCTCGGGAAGATCGAGGTCGGCCAGGAAGGGCCGCACCGCCCGCATCAACCGCCAGAACAGGCCGTCGTCGTTGCGGCGCAACTCGACGGAGACGGCGTCCAGAGCGGCCTCGTAACCGCTGTAACCGGATTCGCCCTGGATCTCGAGTTGGCGGCGGGCGGCGGCGCCGCCGTTGGCCGCGGCGATGTCCAGCAGCTTGGCCCGACGACCGAAGCCGCCCTCGCCCGAGGGCAGGCCGGACAGCGAGGCCAGGTAATCCTCCAGGGGCCAGCCGCGCTCGGCGAAGAGGGCGAAGGTCGGCGTCTCCTCTGTTTCCGCGGGGTCGACGCCGCCGATCTGGGACTGCAGCTCCTCACAGCCTGCGATGAAGCGCTCCAGACCCTCGGGATCGGCCAGTTCGCTCAGGGTGACGTCGGCGCCGTAGGCCCGGCGCAGAAGGTCGTCCAGGGTGTCGATGTCGAAGTCGTCGGCCGTGCCGTAGTGGAACTCGAAGAAGCCGTCGAGGCGGTTCCAGAGCTCCCGGGCTTCTCCCGAGGAAAGCAGGTGGGTCAATAGGGCCGCCTCGAGGGCGCGGTCGGGATCGGTGAGGTCGAACTTGTAGCGGCTGGCCCAGTTGTAGGCCCGGTGGAAGTCGGCCGCCAGGGGATCCTCGAGGTGGCGGGCCTCGGGAACGAAGAGCTCGGCGGGCGTCGCGGCGCCGTCCCGGGTAAGCACCGGCACCTGACCGGCGCCGCGCCGCACGATGGCCGCCGAGGCATGGGCGTCGGGGTTGGGGATCTCGGGCCTTACCTGATTGGGTGGCACCAGCAACTCGCCGCCGGTCTGCAGGTAGGTGCGCAGAAAGCGAAGGGACTCGATGAGCCGGTTGAAGGACTCCTCGTTTGCAACAGTCTCGACGAGTTGGGAGCCCGGCGAGGCCAGGGCGTAGTCGCGGGCTTCCTCGAGGCGGTGGATGGCCCGGGCAGCCTCCTCGGAGAGGGTGTAGTAGAAGGAGTCCAGGGCCGGGCGCACCGTTTGGGTCTCGCAGGCCCGGGTGACGAAGTCGAAGTAGTAGTCGGTGAGCTCCAAAACGGCGTCGGCGGTGACGTAGGTCGGCCGGTGGTACTGCGCCGGGAAGAGGACCTCGCCCGGATACTCGGCCAGGTAGAGATCGCTGAACAGGGCATGGCGCTCATCGGGGTAGACCAGGCCGTGGAGCTCCAGGTTGTCCAGGGCGGCCGGGCTCAGGCCGGTGTACTGCCAGAGGTTCTTCACGTCGGCCAGGGGCAGGGGCAGGGCCTGGTAAAAGACCTTGCGCAGCCCGTCGCGACGGTCGGTGAAGTAGAAGCCGGCGGCGTCGGGAGCCCAGGCCAGCTCGCCGGGCTCGGTGAGCTGGTTGAGCTTGAGCAGGCGGTTGCGCGCGGCGTCGTAGTAATAGATGCGGTACTGGCCGTTGACACCGCCGATAAACAGCACCCCGGTCAGGTTGGGCGCCGGTTGGGGGGCCAGACCGTAAAAGCCCTTCAGCTCGAGGATACCCTCCAGCCCTGCGGAGACGATGGCCGTGCCCTCCTCGACGGGGGCCTGGCCAAGGTAGCCCAGGCCGTGGGGAGCCCAGCGGGCGTGCTCGACACCCTCGGGCAATTCGACGGGGCGGCGGTCCGTTCCTCCGTCGCGCACCGTGAAGGCGCCCTTCTCCGAGGTGTAGAGCAGGCGGTGGTAGGCCCGGTCTGTGCGGAAGCGGATGGGGCTCCAGCGCGGCTCACGCTCGTCACCGACGTCAACCGTCAACCGTTTGGGGTCGGCCCCGGTGGCCTCGATAACCCAGATGTCGAAGTCCCGACCGGCGCGGTCGCTGGCGAAGGCGACCAGGGAGCTGTCCGGCGAGTAGTGGGGCTCGGTGTCGGCGGCGGTGTCGTGGGTGAGCTGGACCAAATCGCCGCCGTCGACGGCCACGCTGTAGATGTCCAGGTTGCCGGCTCGGTCGCTGGCGAAGGCCAGGCGAGTTCCGTCGGGGGAGGGGGCCGGGGCGTAATCGTCACCCTCGCCGGTGGTGAGCTGGACCGCGGCGGGCAGCTCGACCTCGACGATTTCGACGCCCTCGGGGATCAGGGTGCCGGCTTCGCCGCCGCCGGAGAACAGCAGGATGCCGCCTGTGACCAAGCCGCCGAGGACGACTATCAGCAGGACGGGATATAGAATCTTCAACGCCGTGGAGCGTGTGCGGTACCATTCGCCTAAACGTGAGAAGAGACCGGGCATCGTTTGTCTACCTTGTTCGGTTAACCTTGAACCGCGCGGGTTTGTCTGTAAATGAGCGTTTGCCTCAAGCCGTCCAATCCTACCCGCGCCGTCGGTTGTGTGTCAACGGTGGCGACGCGGAAGCGGATTGCTAATGCAACAATGTTGCGTTATAATCATCGGGTCAGCTTCCGATCCGTCTCGGTCCAAATGTCGAAAATGTGGACCAGGCGGCCGGTTGGCTCGGGATCGATCGCGGCGGGATCGGCCGTCACCCGGGCTTTATCACTGCTATTGCGGGATGGCGACGGCAAGAAGCCGATTCAACTCGGCGGTTATCCACCGATTGGGCCGCCAACTCTACGGCGTGCGCACAACCGTGACCGTCCGTGAACGACGGAGGCTTATCCCCACTCAGTAACCAACAAAGAGGCACAGCTTGATAGTCCAGGGATCGAGCAACCATACGTTTCACCACACAAAAAGGTTCTCCGATGAGCGGTGATTCATCCAGCCAACAGCGCCACGTGCATCAGGCGTCGACCCATTCAGAGCCGATGAGCGATCATCATCAGCAGCGGCACCACCACTCCAAAGCCTGGGGCTTCTGGCCCCGTCTGTTACGCTTCCTGGGCTTCTGGCTGGGGATCAGCGGTCTCTACGCCTCGACCACGGTCTGCCCCTGCTGCGGCCAGGCGGGCTGTCCGGTGGGACTCGCCGCCGCCGGAGTCCTCGGCGGCGGACTAGCCTTCATCCTGACCTACGCCCGCGGTTTCTGGCGCAGGCTCAAAAGCCGCTTCAAGAGGTCCAAACAACCGGCGCGGAGCAGTCGGCAGTGACGATCAGCGACCAGAACCTCAGCCGGGAACTTCACCGGGGCGGCCTGCGCAGCACGCGACTGCGACGGGGAATGCTGCGCCTGATCGAGACAGCGCCGCGCCCCCTCTCCCGCCGCGAACTGCTGGAGGACCTCGACCCGCCGCCCAACCGCGTCACTCTCTACCGGGCGCTGCGTGACCTGACCACGGCGGGACTGCTGGAGACCATCACCACAACAGAGGGGACCCGCTACGGACGCAGCCGTCACCCGCACGCCCACTTCACCTGCACGGTCTGCGGCCGGGCCCTCTGCCTGCCAGGCGTCGAGCCGCCCTCGGTGGACGCCCCAGCGGGCTTCCAGCTCGAACGGGTCGAGCTGAACCTGCACGGCGTCTGCCCCGGTTGCGCTAAAAACCAAGACTATCGCTGAGTCTTTTTGGCTTTACTTTCGCTGGGTCTGCACCGGATCGACGGCCCACTGAGGCGTTGGCACATTTCTTGCGGAATCGCCGGCGCTTCCGTCCGGAACGCTCCCCGCTCTGCTGCAAGAAATGTGCCAACGCCGGCGGGGCGGCGGGTGTGTAATCCGGGAAGCCAAAAAGACTCAGCGGGCGGTTCTGGAAACCAATCTCCAACTCACGGGAGGATAGGCGATGCCCAAGCGATTGAAAACCCTGCTGATTGCGCTGTCGCTGGTCGGCACGCTACTGACCGGCTGCGGCGAAGAAGCTCAAGAGGGATCAACGGAGGATGAGTCCGCGGCAGAAACCCAGCTCGACGAAGAGCAGATCGAGGTGGCGGCCAGCTTCCTGCCGGTATACCTACTGACGCTGGAGGTCGCCGAAGGAGCCGAGAGACTCGAACTGGACTGGATCATCGATCCGGCGGCCGGCGACCCCCACAACTACCAGTTGCGTCCCGACGACCGGGTCAAGCTGGAGCGCGCCGACGCGGTGGTGATCAACGGCCTCGGGCTGGAGAGTTTTTTACATGGGGTTCTGGAGGAGTTCGAGGGAGAGACGGAAGTAATCGTCGCCACGGCGGGAATCGAGCCGTTGCCCGCACGGGATGACGGACAAGGCGGGCATCACGGCGCGGGACACGAAGACGATCATGAAGCCGGGCACGACGAGGGTCATGAAGAGGGTCAGGACGAGGGGCATCAGGAGCATCACGGTGAATACAACCCCCACGTCTGGACCTCGCCGCTCCAGGCGGCGCGGATGGCCGAGACCATCGCCGCCGCTTTAGGTGATCTGCTGCCCGACCAGCGGGAGCTCTTCGCGGAGAACGCCGCCGCGCTGGCCGGGGAGCTGCGTTCGATCCACGAAGAACTCGTCGCCGTCGTCGCGGCGGCGGAGAACAACCGCGTCGTCGTCAATCACGACGCCTTCCCCTACCTGGCCCGGGACGTGGGGCTGGAGATCGTCGGGCTTCTCAACGCCAACCCCGGCGCGCCGTTGTCTGCGGGGGAGTTGGCCGAACTGGCCCGGGAGGTGGAGTTGAACGTCGCGGCGGCGATCTTCGTCGAACCCCAGTATCCCGACGACGCCGGGCGGACCCTGGCCGAGATGACCGGGTTGCCCGTCCACACCCTGGACCCCGGAGCCACGGGCGAGGCCCGGCTGGGCTGGTTCGTCGAGCTTCAGCGCGAGAACCTGGCCGCCCTGCGAGCGGCTCTGCTGGGAGAATGACTTGCCGGAGATCGCCGTCAGGCTCGAGAACGTATCGGTGACCCTGGGCGAGCACGGGGCGCTGATCGATGTCAGCGCCGAGGTCCCCCGGGGAGCCCTGACGGCGGTCATTGGTCCCAACGGGGCGGGCAAGACGACGCTCTTGCAGGCCGTCCTCGGTCTGGTGCCCCACCGGGGACGGATCACGTTCCCCGCCTTCGGTGATTCGCCGCGCTTCGGTTATGTGCCCCAGCACCTCGGACTGGATCCCGGTGCGCCGCTGACCGCCCTCGAGTTCGCCCTGCTGGGCATCCAGCGACGACCGCTCTGGCTGGGACGCCGGAGTGGGCCGGGGCGCCGCGCCCTGAAGGAGTTGGATGCCGTCGGCGCTTCCCATCTGGCCGAGCGGCCCCTGGCCGGCCTCTCCGGCGGCGAGCGCCAAAGGGTGCTGTTGGCCGCCGCTCTGGCCCTCGAGCCCCAGCTGCTCTTACTCGACGAGCCTGCGTCCGGCGTCGACCGCGTCGGCGGCGAGCGCTTCCACGAGCTGCTGGGCGCCCTGACCGCCGAGCGCGGCCTGACGGCGCTGATGGTCAGCCATGACCTGAGCATGGTCTCGACCCACGCCGCCCGGGTGCTCTGTCTCAACCGCCGCTTGATGGGCGTCGGCTGCGCCCCCGAGGAGATTACCGTCGAGACCCTGACCCGGATGTACGGCGAGCGGGTGGGCTTCTTCGAGCACCACCACGAACCCGCGGGGGATTGAGGGATGCTTGATCCTCTGTACACTTTCGTCGGATGGCTGCTGCCCGGAGACCTGGGCGGGATGCTCTTCCTCCAGCGAGCCCTGGTAGCCGGGATCTTCCTGGCCACCGCCGCCGGCATCCTGGGCGTCGGGGTGGTCGGCCACCGTCTGTCCTACTTCTCCAACGCCGTGAGCCACTCCAGCTTCACCGGCGTGGCTGTCGGGCTGCTCTCCGGAATCTCGCCATATCTGACCCTGGTTGCTTTCGCCGTACTGGTCGGCCTGGCGATAACCGCCCTGCGCCGCCGGGGGAGCCTGGCCACCGACACTGTGGTCGGCGTGGTCTTCGCCACGGTGATGGCCCTGGGCATCGCCCTGCTCTCGGCCTACCGCGGGCTGGGTCGTGAGCTGAGCGTCTACATCTACGGCGACATCCTGACCCTGACCGACACCGAGGTCCTGCTGACCCTGGTCTGCCTGCTGGCCGCCGTCATCTTCGCCGCGCTGTTCTTCAACAAGCTGGCCCTGACAGCGGTCAGCCCCGCCGTGGCTCGGGCCTCCGGAGTGAGGGTCGCCGCCCTCGAGTACGCCCACGCCGCGCTGATCGCCGCCGTGGTCGCCGTGGCGGTGCGGGCCGTGGGTATCCTCTTCGTCACCGCGCTGCTGATCCTGCCCGCCGCCGCCGCCCGCAACCTGGCCCGCCGCCAGGGGACGATGTTCTGGTGGGCCGCCGGTCTGGGGGCCTTGTCCGCCGTCGGCGGCATCCTGGCCAGCGTGGTTCTGAACACCGCCACCGCCGCGTCAATCATCTTGGTCGGAGCGGTGCTCTTCGGCGTGTCCCTGGTCATCGCCCGCCTGCGGAGAGTCGGCGTCCGTCGGGAATAGAGCCGGCGACGTCCGGGCGGGTCGCCGTGCCCGGGAATCCGCCCGGGGCTATCCAGATAAACTGGGCTGAGGTGCGAAATATCGACAAGATAACGTTTCGGCTTGTTTAACAATCAAGCCCCAGCACTTTGATCAAATACCGCCCTGCGATTACTTTTGTAAGCATCACAACAAACTGGACCAGTTCCCGCGGCAACCGCGAGCAGTTCCGGGGAATCGATTCTTGATGCCTACAACATTATTAAGCCGTTTCGATGGAACGCCTGGCTGATAAAAGAGCTTACACCTGCAACAGCCGATGTACGGTTGTCCACCCATTGCTATCTCCTCCTGACCAGCCCGCGGGAACACCAGCTACCCGGCTTTTCACAGCGCGTGGCGCAGCAGAGAACATTCGCCGCAATCGACCGCTAGGAAACGTTTATATAGATTAGCTCTAGGCATCATGGAAGGTGCTCGAACCAAACAGGGCTGATAGTGTAAGGTTCAACGAGCAGGCGATCGCTGATTGGGCGGGTCCGATTTTGATCAAATAATACAGATTGGGATCATGCACCAAGTTAGGACCTGATCGAGCTTGTAACCTGCTGATAAGACATGAGTAGTAGCGGCAGATTCCATTCACAACTCGATCCGAACAGGCTATTCACACCATAACGCCTTGCAGCGCCTTGCTCGATAACGGTTCATAATCGAAAAAGCTGAGGGCCGGCGCGGTTCTTGCCCGCCGACCTCCCGCGCGGGGAGGTCGGCGG
>WJMB01000254.1 GCA_014728185.1 Candidatus Coatesiibacteriota bacterium | reverse complement strand
TGGAACTCAACGACGACTACGCCGCCCACCGCCGCGGCGACGCCAGCCTGGCTCCACCCAGGCTAACCGTATTGCGCGAAGACAGCTTCTTCGACTTCATGAAAGTCCGGGGCAAGCTCGGCGGCCAGAACAAGGTCCCCCGCCTCAAGAACGACCGCGAACTGGCCGACATGCTCCACGCCCTGCAGGACCCGGCCACCGATACAACCTGACCAACCCCGCCCCGGCAAAGCCCGCCCCGACGCGAAGCAAGCCATCATCACTCCGACGGGGAGACTTTGGCACATTTCTTGCGGAGTGCGACGCGGCTCCCGACCAGTCCGCCGCCCGCCCTGCTGCAAGAAATGTGCCAAAGCCGGGCGAGGGCGGGGGCGTCTGTCGGGCGGGGGCTTTGCCGGGGCTTTCCGAAACGCTTAGCAACCCAGCCTGACGCCTGGGGCGATGGTGAAACACGATCACCGTCGCGCCTTTTCTTTTTTCCGGCCAGGGGTTAAACTAGTTTCGATAGTCGGTAGCCACAACACCCGTTTCACCCGAGGAGCGCCCGATGAGAGGGACTTTACGCCCGGCCGTCCTGGTGGTCGCGATCCTGTTGGTATTGCTGACCGGCGCCGCCGTCGCCCAGTACGACTTCGAGCTGCCGCGGATGGAGGCCACCGTCAACATCAACCACGACGGTTCCTGTGACATCTACTACGCGATCAGCTTCATCAACCGCTCCTGGGTCCAGCCTATCGACATCGTCGATATCGGCATGCCCCAGGACACCTACGACCTGGACTTCGCCGCCGCCTGGCTGACGCCGCCCCTGGACGCCGATGATGTCGCCGGTTGGACTGCCGACGAGATGTCCGAATACACCAACCGGTGCAGCGACGAGGGGACGCTGATCCCCGTCGAGGGCGTCTACACCAGCGAGTACGTCGACCCGGGCATCGAGGTCCACCTCGACCCGGTCCTCGACGAGGACCAGTTCGCCACCTTGGTCTTCCAGGTCCGCGTCTATCACTTCGTCTATCCCGACGACGACAAGGACGACTACGCCTCCGTCGAGTTCGCCCCGACCTGGTTCGGCTCCGAGTTCGTCTCCGGCACCAAGGACCAGACGGTCAAGATCATCTTCCCTCCTGGGGTGACCCAGGAGGAGACGATCTGGCACCGCCGCGAGTTCGACGCCTGGGACTCGCTGGGCGAGGGCGAGAGCAAGCAGTTGATGTTCATCTGGCGCGATCCCAATCTGGGAACGGGCTACCAGAGCGACGCCGTGGGCGTCAGCTTCCCTCGCGAGTACCTGGCCGCGGATGCCATCTACGAGCCCAGCGCCCTCGAGGAGTTTTTCAAGAATGTCTGGGGCTTCATCGTCAACCTCGCTCATGCCCTGGGCTGGTGCTGGGTGCCCATCGGTTTCTTCCTGCTGACCACCATCCTCTCCTACATCCGGCAGAAGCGCCGCCGGCTGGAGTACCTGCCGCCCTCGGCCAGCGTCGAGGGGGTCGGCATCAAGCGCGGCCTGACCGCCGTCGAGGCCGCAGTGCTCCTCGAACAGCCCCTGGACCGCATCCTCAACCTGATCATCTTCGGTCTGCTCAAGAAGGGCCGGATCGAGATCATCGACCGCGATCCGCTGCGTCTGCGTGAGCTGCCGACGGGAACCTCCGTCGGCGCAGCCGCCGCACCGCCCAAGCTGCGCAGCTACGAAAAGAAGCTGCTGGGGGCCGTCGACGATCAGGGCGAACTCAAGAAGGACGAGGTCCGCAAGCTCTTCGTCGCGCTGATCAACTCGGTCAACAAGAAGCTCAAGGGTTTTAGTCGGCGGGAGACGCGGGAATACTACCGCAGCGTCATCTCCAAGGCCTGGAGCCAGGTCGAGGCCGCCGGCACCGACGACCTCAAACTGGAGACCTGGGACCGCGAGCTGCAGTGGGTGATGCTCGACGAGGACTTCGGCGACCGCACCAAGCGCACCTTCGACGATGTGGTCATCTACCACCCACCCTACTGGTGGTACCACTACCACGGCGGCTACGGCCGCGGCGTGGGCTCCGGCGGCCTGGGCGGCTCCGGCGGAGGCTCGGGTGGACCCGGCGCTCCGGACCGCCTGCCCACCCTGCCCGGCTCCGACTTCGCCAACGAGATCGCTGGAGGCGCCGAGAGCTTCGCCGGCTCGATTATGGGCGACGTGGGCTCCTTCACCTCCTCGGTCACCGACGTGACCAACCCGGTGCCTGTGAGCACCTCCTCGGGCGGCGGTTTCTCCGGCGGCGGGGGAAGCGGCTGCGCCTGTGCCTGCGCCTGCGCCGGGTGCGCCTGCGCCTGCGCCGGCGGCGGCCGCTAGGGCGCTGTGAACTCAGCGGAACCCCAGGGTGTCTTCGTCTACGGCACGCTCCTCTCGGGACGCGGCAACGCCCGGGTGGTGCGACCCGTTGAGCGGATTGCGGCCACATTGAACCGTGGACTGCTCTACGGCCTGCCCGACCGGGGGTACCCGGTGCTGGACCTCTCCGTCGACGGCCCGGCTCCTATCCGGGGCGAGCTGTTGCGCTTTGACGATCTAGCCGCCGCCCTGCGGATCCTCGACCGCCTCGAGGGCCTGCGCGGCCCCTGGCGTTTCAACCTCTACCGGCGCGGCGTCGTCGAGGTGACAACCGATGTCGGGCACCTCTATAGCGCCTGGGTCTATCACCTGGCCGAGGACGCCCGACTGCCCGTGGGCGCCGTTGCGCTGCCCCGGGGCGATTGGTTGAGTGAAAGCCCTTGAGCGCCGGCAGGTCGATACAACCCGGGAACCCCACGGTCGATCCCTGGGTCGACCGTTTCCATATTACAAGACGCTTACCGCCGGGCACCGGCAAAGCGCGTTCATCGAGCATGGTTCAACGCTTCATAGCCCTGACCCTCTGCCTGACGACCCTGGCCGGCTACGCCGCCGAGGAGGACGAGATCGTCCGGCTGGCCTTCGAGGGCAACGAGTACTTCGCCACCGAGACCCTGGACGTCGGGCTGGGGGTGCGGGTGGGGCAGCTTCACTCCGAGCGCCGCCTCGAGCGCGCCGCCGAGCGCCTGGAGACCCTCTACCGCGACAACGGCTTCTTCGAGGCGAGTGTGGGCACCCGGGTCAGCGAGCGCTTCGGCCTGCGCGGCGGGTTGATCGTCTACTTCGAAATCGACGAGGGTCCGCCGAGCCCCTTGGCCGAGGTGCGGGTCAACCATGACGGCCTGCTCGATCAGGCGCTCATCGACGAGCTGCTGGCCGAGAACACCACCGAGATCTGGACCCTGGCCTATGACGATCTTCTCGAGGTCAGCCTGCGCCGCCTCTTCGCCGATAACGGCTACCTCTACGTCTCCATCGTCGTCGAGGACCACTTCACCGAGGAAGGCGTCCGGGTGGTCCTCAACGTACAGGAAGGCCCCCGGGTCCGGGTCGGAGCGATCGAGATCAGCGGCAACGAGCCGATCCTGGAGCGTGTAGTCCGACGCGAGGTGACCTTCGAATCCGGCGGCTGGATCAACCTGAGCGCGATCTACGAGAGCCAGCGCAATATCTACGCCACCGGCGTTTTCACCAACGCCGGTTTCAAAATCCCCGAGCGCGAGGAGCGGGCCGAGGTGGTCACGGTGCGCTTCGAGGTCGAGCCCGACAAGACTCGCTGGTTCTCCTTCACTCTGGGCTACGAGTATTCGCAGACCGGGGGCTCCGGCGCGGTCTTCGAAGCCGCCTGGGGCGACGACAACCTCTTCGGCAACCTCCAACGTCTCGAGGTCGGGGCGGCTTTCCGCTATAACTTCGCCGTTGGCCAGTTCGAGCGCGAGCTTTACCAGGCCATCTACCGCGAGCCCTGGCTGCTCTCGCTGCGCGGCCTCTCCGGCAGGCTGCGCCTCTACCTGGAGCGCGAGCGTTTGGCCAGCTACAAGAGTGACAGCTACGGCTTCGATCTCGGACTCGACTACGCCTTCAACGAGCAGTACTCCGTGGGCGGCGGCCTGCGCTTCGAGCGCTCCAACCTCTGGGAGGTCTCCCAGGAGGCCTCCAGCGAGGACCTGGAGCTCCAGGGCTACCGCAACACAACCGCCCCCTACGTCCAGTTCGTCATCGACCTGCGCGACAACGCCTTCATCCCCAGCCGGGGGGTGTACTCCAAGAGCTATCTCGAGGTCGCCGGCGGAATGCTCGGCGGCGACAACGATTACCTGAAGGCGACCCAGGAGCTCAACGGCTACCTGGGTCTGAGCGATTCGCTTATCCTGGCCCTGCACGCCTACACCGGCCTGGGCGGCCCCTACGACGACTCCGTCGCCCTGCCGATCTACGAGCGCTTCTTCCTCGGCGGCTCCTACTCCCTGCGCGGCTTCCCCGAGCGCTCCGTGGGTCCCCGCGACGCCGGCGACGAGCCCGTGGGCGGCGCCGTGGCCCTGCTGGCCAACGCCGAGCTGCGCCTGCGTCTGGGCGAAAGCGATTTCTCCCTGGGTTTCTTCACCGATTCGGGGATGGTCTGGCCCGGCTTCGACCAGTTCGACCTGACCGACCTGGCCCTGGGGATCGGCGCCGGGCTGCGCTACATGACGCCCATCGGCCCGCTGCGCCTCGACATCGGTTTCGTCGCCGTCCCCGGACGGACCTACCTCTCCGGCGCTTCGGGTTACGAACCCACTGACGCCGACCACGGCGACGGTTGGCAGATTCACCTGGCTCTGGGGCATATCTTCTGATGACAACCAACCAGCCCAGCCTGGAGCTTCGCAACGTCAGCGCCGCCTACGACGGCGCAGCCGTTTTGCGTGAGCTCTCATTCACCCTGCGGGCCGGTGAGCTGGCCGCCGTGGTCGGACCAAACGGCGCGGGCAAGTCGACGCTGCTGCGCGTCGCCGCCGGGTTCCTGGAGCCCGCCGCCGGTTCGGTTAGACTGACCGGCTGTCCTCTGAGCGAACTGAGCGATCGGGAGCGGGCGCGCCGGGTGGCCTGGCTGCCCCAGGAGCTGCCCGAGGGCGGCTCGCTGACCGTCCGTGAGACCGTCCTGCTGGGACGTTACGCCCACCACCGCGGACCGGGAGCCTGGTCGCCGGAGGATCGACGGGCCGCCGCGACCGCCCTGGAACGCATCGGGATCGCCGGGCTGGCCGAGCGACCGGCGGGCGAGCTCTCCGGCGGCGAGCGCCAACGGGTCTACCTGGCCCAGGCCCTTTGCCAGGGGGCGCCGCTGCTGCTCCTCGACGAGCCGACCAACCACCTCGATCCGGCCAACCAGGAGGCGCTGCTAAATCTGCTGAGCGAGCTGCGCGACGAGGGCCGCGCCGTTTTGCTGGTCACCCACGATCTCAACCCCGCCGCCCGCCGCGCCGACCGCCTGCTGGTGTTGGCCCGGGGCGGACTGCTCCTCGACGGTCCGCCCGCCGAGGTCCTCACTCCGGCCAACCTGCGCCGGGTCTACGGTGTCGAACCCGTCGTCGTGCCCCACCCCGTCGACGGCCGCCCCCAGGTCCTGGGGCCGTAGACGGCCCGTGGCGTCAAGCCGAAGCCGCGGCCGAGTACGATAGAGGACGACAGCGGATGACAAGAGACGGCCCGCAGGGGCCGTCTCGTCTTGTTCGCGTCACTGTCCGGATCCGGCGGGCGTCCCGCCGCGGCGCCGCCTACTCGATATCCTCCCAGATGTCCTCGTGGATGGTCAGGTCTTTGGGGATGGTGAAGTTGAAGCGGCTGCCCACGCCGAGCTCGCTCTCGACCCAGATGCGCCCCCTGTGCCGCACGACTATGGCCCGGGTGATGGCCAGTCCGAGACCGGTCCCGCCGTAGTGACGGGTCAGGGTCGAGTCGACCTGGTAGAGGCGCTCGAAGATCTTCTCGAACTCGCTTTCGGGGATGCCGATGCCGGTGTCGGCGACGGTGAAGTGATAATCGTCCTCCTGCTCGCG
>WJMB01000253.1 GCA_014728185.1 Candidatus Coatesiibacteriota bacterium | reverse complement strand
CCAGGTCGAGGAGCTTCTTCAGGTGGCGGCTGATGTTGGACTGCTCGCCCAGCCCGGGCCAGAGCTCGCAGACGCAGCGTTCTCCGCCGACCAGTCGCAGCAACAGGCGCAGGCGTGTCTCGACGCTGAGGGCCTTGAGAATGACCAGTATCCGCCCGAGGGCCTCCTCGTCGATTTGTGGATCGATCCCACGTTCGTTTAGGGCCTCACCGCAGCAGTTATTCGTGTCGATCATTGCTCTCCTCGGATGATTGTCTCGGATGATCGTCTCGGATGATCGTCAAGGAGCTTTCGGGACGGCGATTATAAAGGTGAGCGGTCAGTCATATGACTCGGTGATTATATTCCTCTTTTCGAAATTACGCAAGGTTTATCTGATCTATTCCCCATTTATTACTCCTCGACTGGAAGCCCAGGCGGTATCGCCGCCTGACGGACCAACCCTCTCGATCATGTTCATTACGGCATAAGCGCCGCTCTCCCTGGGATTGGCACCAGCAACCGGATCGTGAATCGCAGGGGAGTGAGCCGGTCTGAAACGGAAGGGCATCCTGGATCATGCTCTAACCAACAGGGGCTTGCAAAGAGAGACGGCTTCAGGGAAGCTGTTCGGACCAGACCGGGGCGGATTATGACGGGTACATCGAGCGGGCATTCGCTGACCGGGCTCCTCCGACGGTCTTCCCGATACCGATTTGTTCAGCCCTAGCGCTTGATAACGATGCCGCTATCAGCGGATTGCAATCGCGACCCGATCCGAAGAGGGCACGCGTCCATGCGGGAACAGTGTCATCACAATAAGCTGTGGGATCATCACTCGAAACTGAACCTGTATTTGAAGCTGCTAAGCGCCGCTACAAGTGATTTGCTCATACTGCTTGCTTGCTGAAGGCTTCAACTCGACAATGCGCCTGGCTGTTCTCAAGGCTATAAACAGACAGGGATCATATACCCTGCTCGAACCGGGTAATCGATGTATTCCTCTGTTATTACACGTTTTGCAGCAGATGCGCCTGTCACTTATCAGCAGTTTAAAACGTTGCGGCTGCAAGGTGCCTGCTTGGTGGATAGCCTGTCCTGCCCAGCGGCTTGCAGATAACGGCCACCCGATTGCCACTCGACTTATAACTGGCACAATATCAAGTAACAAGACTGCGCATGATGGTATCGGAAGGTATCACTTGGCTGTCATGGACCAGGGTGTTACTGAATATCGTTCAATTATCGCAGTTAGCGGGCAAGCAGGTTGGCACTTTGCATTAGCTGTAGTGGCGGGTTAAATGGTTTTCTCATTCCTGTTATGCCCGTTCTGACTTCTCAGCGTTCAAAAGGAACTGCTGGCTTCATGGGCCTCGATGATGACGCATCGATCCCAAGTGAGCTAACAACATGCGTATATATAACGAGTATGCGCCAAGAGGCAAGGTTGCTGGCTCAACTTTTTCGACATTGCCTCCTATCAGCCGCCATTTTACGAGGTGGGTCGGTGTTTAGAGTTGAAACTATCTGGTCCGGGATCGTGTGTGATGCCTATCGGGATTCAAGCCGAAGGCAACTAAACTGCCAATTCTTGCTCGTGAAGCTCTCTTTATCAGCCCTGATTTGGTCCGAACAACAGCCATGATGCCTAATCCGGTTCAAGTGGGTGTGATAATCCCTAAGCTGAACCAGGATGATATTTGCTGTGAGCCGCCGCAGGTGAATAACTCTGATGCCTGCCTTGCTGACCGCGTCGGCTCGACTATGCGCCTGGACTATCCAGGTGCTGTCGCATCGCTGTGAAAAGCGGATCCAATTGGACCCGCTCTTACTAACCACACCCTTCCATTGTTCGAGCCCGAGGCGTCAACCCTTCCGCTCGACCGCCGCCGCGGCCTCGAGCAGTCTCTCCTCGGAGAAGCGCGGACCGATGAGCTGCATCCCGATGGGCAACCCGGCTTCGTCGGTCCCCCAAGGTATCGAAAGGGCGGGCAGACCGGCCAGATTCGCCGGGTTGGTGAACATGTCGGCCAGGTACATCGCGATGGGGTCGGCCAGCTTCTCGCCAAGCTTGAAGGCCGTGGTCGGTGTGGTCGGGCAGGCGATCAGGTCGACCTCGTCGAAGGCCCGTTCGAACTCGCGGCGGATCAGGGTGCGAACTTTCTGGGCCCGCAGGTAGTAGGCGTCGTAGTAGCCCTCGGCCAGGGCGAAGGTTCCCAGCATGATCCGGCGCTTGACCTCGTCGCCGAAGCCCAGCCCCCGAGTGGCGGCATAGCTGCGCTGGAGTCGGTCGGCCCCGTCGCCGAGCACCGCGTCGCCCCCCATCTCCCTTCGTCGCACTCCGTAGTTGACGCCGTCGAAGCGCGATAGGTTGCTCGAGGCCTCGGCGATGGCCGTCAGCATATAGACGGCGGTGGAATGGCGGATCTCGGGGATGCTGACTTGCATTATTCGGCAGCCCGCATCCTCGAACACGGACAACAACTCTTCCATTCCAGCGGCAACCGCGGGCTGGACACCCTTCTCGCCGCTGAACTCCTCGAGCCAGCCGATGTTCATCCCGGTCTTAAAGCCGAGGTGGTCGGCTTCGCGCTCCCGGGTGGTGGCGTCGCGCTCGTCGACGCCAGAGGCCGCCTCGAGAGCCATCCTCAGCAACCAGGGGTCCCGGGCGAAGAGGCCGATCTGGTCCATCGAGCTGGCGAAGGAAACCAGACCGTATCGGGAGAGTCGGCCGTAGGTAGGCTTGAGACCGTACACGCCGCAGAAGGCCGCCGGCTGGCGCACGCTCCCCCCGGTGTCCGAGCCCAGTGTCAAGGGCACCCCGAGGGCCGCCGCCACGGCGCTGCCCCCGGAGGAGCCTCCGGGCACCCGCTCTGGATCATGGGGATTCTTCACCGCTCCCCAGTCGCTGGTCTCGTTGGAGGAGCCGAAGGCGAACTCGTCCAGATTGGTCTTGCCGATGACCACGGCGCCGGCGTTCTCCAGCCGCTCCACCACCGTGGCCGTGTAACTTGTTTGAAAGCCGTCGAGCAATCTGCTGGCGCAGGTCGTCGGCAGACCCTTCCAGCAGATGTTGTCCTTGACCGCCAGGGGCACGCCAAAGAGCGTCCGGGCGGTCTTTTCTTCCGCCGATAAAGCAGCGAGTTCACTCAGGCGTTCATCCAGAGCTTGACCATCAACCAGGCTGATGAAAGCGTTGTACTCGTCCTTCGCCCGGCGGGCCTCGTTCAAGGCCGCGTATACCACCTCGCGGAGCTTCGTATCATCCTCGCGCATTCTCGCCACCGTCTTCCGCATACTCCACCCTGCTTTCATCTCTCCCCGATCGGCCTGGTCAAACATCTCAAACAGCTACACTTGCGGTCTTATCAACCTTTCCAGACCGTCGTTTTCAAGCGCTTACACCCATCGGCCGATCTCCGCGGTCGTCCACCTTCCAGAGGTCCCTGATACCGGCTTAGTTAACAAAGGCGACTGCATTTCGTTCGGGTTGTTGATAACGTTGTTGATTGGTGTTAATCGGCCATCCTTCTTTGTTTATCATCATTCGACCCAGTGGGTCGGGATTGTTTTTCCACTTTTTCAACACTTTTTCAACATATGGCCCGAATTCCCTATCCCCTTGTTTTCGCTGACCATCTCGCGGTTATACGTCATAAAGCCTTGTGGCGGCTTGCCGCGTTATTCAACAGACTTATCAAGAGGTCATGTTCTCTCAAACTGTGTTTCGCTAAGAGTTTGCCAATCCGGTCTCGCCTTTGTCAACCAATCCACAGCCCCTACTACTAGCTACTGTTTTCCGATGCCCTCTTTTTCCTGTTTACAAATCATCTGTGTCGACCGGCAGACAGCAGTCAGAAAGGGGCAGATATCCACTGAGCGGGGCATCAAGGTCGGGCGGCACAACCGGGGGATCATCAGTCCGAGGGTCAGATATCCCTGCGTCTTCAAACCTAGAACCTTCAAACCTGGTACTTTCAAACCTTATACCTTAAACCTCGGGGTCGTCAGTCCGGTGATCATCGTCCGGCGGACAGGCTCAGGTACAAGCAGCGGCCTTCCGGATTTGACGGCGCGTTCCGCCTTCTGAAACAGGCATCATGCAGGGCGTCAGGATACGGCGAAATGATTGTTAGTTGTGGGATCGCGCTTCCGGTTCAGGATAGATCGCTTGGTTGTAATCTGCTGGGAATGCGTGTTGGTATCATGAAACGTGATTGGACCAAAGCGGGGCGGATATAGATAGGTTCACCGAGCAGCAATCGCTGATATGGTGCTCCCGACCCTGATTCCGGCCCTACTATGCGCAGCCTTATAGCTTGATAATGATGCAGTTATGAGTCGAGTGGCTATCGGGTGGTTGTTAACCGGTTGCTAGGCAGGGCAGTTTGCCCACTGAGCGCGTCCCTTGCGGACGCCGCTGTTTGACTGCTGATAAGTGACAGGTTCATCTGCTGCTACCCCGTGTATTATCAGCAGATTACAATCTCAGCACGGTCCGAACAGGGCATACGATACCATCTCTTGTTATCCGCCTTGATTTGGTTTAATCACGTTCCATGATCTCTAACAGCAATATAGAAACCCACTTGACCCGCCACAAACAGCTAATGCAGGTGCTAACCTGCTCGCTCGCTAACTGCTGATAAGTGAACGATATTCAGTAACACCCCGGTCCGTGACGGACAAGTGATCCCAAGCGCCCTTCTCCGTGCTTTAACCTACGGAGAACAAGCAACAGGCAAGCAAAACGGCGGTGAGATCACCGCCGTGGTCGCAGCCGGTCCCGGCGGGGTTAGTCGGCGGCCATGGCCCGCTCCTTGATCAGATTGGTGGCGATGACCAGGCGCTGGATCTGGTTGGTGCCCTCGTAGATCTGGGTGATCTTGGCGTCGCGCATCAGCTTCTCGGCCGGGTAGTCCTTCATGTAGCCGTAGCCGCCCATCACCTGTACGGCGTCGGTGGTGACGCGCATGGCGACGTCGGAGGCGTAGAGCTTGCACATCGCGCTGATCTTGGAGATGTTCTTGTAGCCGGAGTCGATGTTGCGGGCGGTCTGGTAGACCAGGGCGCGGGCGGCCTCGATCTCGGTGGCCATGTCGGCCAGCATGAACTGGATGGCCTGGAAGCTGGAGATGGTCTTGCCGAACTGCACGCGCTCGCGGGAATAGTCGGCGGCGAGCTCGAAGGCGGCCTGGGCGATGCCCAGGGCCTGGGCGGCCACGCCGGGGCGGGTGCGGTCCAGGGTGCGCATGGCCACGGCGAAGCCCAGCCCCTCGCGGCCCAGCAGGTTCTCCTCGGGCACGAAGCAATCGGAGAAAGAGAGCTCGCGTGTCGAGGAGGCCCGGATGCCCATCTTGTCTTCCTTCTTGCCGTAGTTGAAGCCCTCGGCGCCCTCCTCGACGATGAAGGCCGAGATGCCCCGGGTGCCGCGGCTGCGGTTGGTCACGGCGATGACGGTGTAGATCTTGGCCTCGCCGCCGTTG